>JBJEKB010000147.1:0-3336 GCA_051878395.1 Muribaculaceae bacterium | reverse complement strand
CGGATATTTCTTGGTCTCATCGAAATTTGGCGGAAGTACCACCCATGTGAGCATCTGTTTGCCGTCGGTTGTCGGGAGCCATCTGCATTGTATTGTGATAGGCGCAAGTTGGTCAAGCAATTCTTTATTGACGGTAGTGAGTTGTTTAACCTCCTTATTTGCGACGGCATATATTTCGTTAGGCTCACACATCGAATGGCGCATTGTGATGAGTGTATTCTCATCGGCGGGTGCGAGTGCGGCGTAGTCATATTGTCCGTTTGCTATTGTGTCTATTTCCTGTGTATTGATATCTATCGAGAAAACCGGCGCATCGCCCATATATGGGGCTATGAAATAGATGCTTTTGCTGTTTTTGTTCCATGCTATTGCGTCGGTATGGTAGTCCCAGTTGGCTGTGAGGTCGGTTTTCTCGCCCGATTTCACATTCATTATGAAAATGCGGTTTTTGTCGCTTTCATAGCCGTCATGCTCCATCGAGAGCCATGCCAGATATTCTCCGTCGGGTGAAAATTTCGGGTTGGTGTCATATCCCATCATCCCTTCGGTGAGATTGCGTGTCTCTTTTGTCTCAAGATTGTACTCATACAAGTCGGAATTGGTTGATAACGCGTATTCCATGCCGGTTTTCTTCCTCGACACATACACAAGTTTCTTGCTATCGGGTGTCCATGCAAATGACTCTGCACCGCCAAAAGGCTTCATCGGTGCCTCGTATGGCTCACCTTCCATGATGTCGATTGCTTCACCCACCTTCTCGCCATCAAATGTAGCCAAAAATGGATGCGGTATTTGCTCTACCCATTCGTCCCAATGCTTGTACATAAGGTCATCGATGATTCTGCCGGTGGTCTTGTCCAAGTCGGGATACTGGTCTTGTGCTGTCTCGCCCCATTTCACTTGTGAGATTATCAACACATTTTTCTCATCGGGTGAGAATAAAAAGCCATCCACGCCATTTTCTACGTTCGACACCTGTTTCCGGTTTTTGCCATCGGCATCCATGACAAAAATTTGCATGTTTTTATCCGCTTTGGCAAGGAATGCGATTTTCTTGCCTCCGTCGAGCCACACAGCACCCTGCTCGCTTTCTGGAGTGTGTGTGAGGCGGGTGTTATTGCTTCCGTCGATATTCATCACCCACAGTTCGCGGTTGCCGCGGTTTTCCTTGAGGCTCTCAAATTGCACTCCATAGAGTATCTGTTTCCCATCGGGAGACACTTGCGGGTCGCTTACTCTGCCGAACGCTTCGAGCAGTTCGGGCACAAATTGTCCATTTTCAACTGTGAACTCGGGTCGCTCTATTATCTCGCCCGAGGTTTCTTTGGCGGTGTTGCACGCTACTGCTCCTGCGAGCATTATAGTTGCTGTTGCCATCGTTTTGATTTTTGTAATGTTCATAATTATTTATGTTTACGAATTCTATTGTTGTTTGGATATAGTTGCGCTATCAAATCTTGCCGGTGCATCCTTGTGAGCGATTTTATGATGTCGCTTCGATATTCGTTCTCATGCCAGAAGAAATATTTGCGTTGCGCAAGTTTTTCTTCCTTGCTTTTGGCTGTATATACCGGCTTGAGTGTGTAGGGATGGTATCCCGAATAATATATCTCTGTCGATACTGTCATCGGGGTGGGGGTGAAGTCTTGCACTTGCTCGAGGTGAAAGTGTAATTGCTTGGTTATCACCGCGAGTTCCGCCATCGCTTCTTCGGTGGAGCCGGGATGCGATGAGATGAAGTAGGGGATGAGTTGCTGATTTAGCCCATGCTTGCGATTTATGGCGTCAAACACTTTGTTAAACTCCTTGAACAATGCAAAATCGGGCTTTCGCATCACCTTCAGCACTTCGGGCGATGTGTGTTCGGGCGCCACTTTTAGCCTCCCGGAAACATGGTGGGCTATCAATTCTTCGATATACTCTCTATTTGTCTTATCCACCTTCCCATTGCCGCTTTTATGCATCGAAAGGTCATATCTCACGCCACTGCCAATGAATGATTTCTTTACTCCCGGCAATGCATCCACGGCTCGATACACTTCGAGCAACGGCGCGTGGTCGTTGTTGAGATTCGGGCATGGCAGTGGGTGAAGACACGATGGTCTCACGCATTTCCGGCATTTCTCAGCATCTTTCCCTCTCATTCGATACATATTCGCCGACGGACCGCCAAGGTCGGAGATATATCCCTTGAAATCTTCCATTTCCGTCACTTTCCTCGCTTCTTTCAATATCGATTCTTTGCTGCGAGAGGATATAAATTTGCCCTGGTGTGCCGATATGGTGCAAAATGCGCATCCGCCGAAGCATCCGCGGTGCATTGTGATGGAATGGCGTATCATTTCGTATGCCGGTATCACTTTGCCTCGGTAGCGAGGGTGGGGGAGCCGTGTATATGGCAAGTCATAGAATGAATCAAGCTCTTCCGATGTCATTGGCGGATACATCGGGTTCACTTTTATCGCTTTCTTGCCTGTCTGTTGCCAGATTGTGCGTCCTTCCCACTTGTTCGACTCGATTTCGATATTTTTGAAGTTGCCCGATTGCTTTGTTTTATCTTTCAGGCATTCTTCATACGAACTAAGCACTATCTCTTTGTCGCTCTCGCTGTTTTGGGGCATCGATTCCACCGGCTCGATTAATACGGTTTGCCTTACATTGCGTATTTCGCCGATTTTCTCGCCATTCGACAGCCGTTCGGCTATCTCGAGTATTGGCTTTTCTCCCATGCCATACACGAGTATGTCTGCCGGGCACTGACACATAATCGAGGGCATTAGTTTCTGTTGCCAATAGTCGTAATGCGACAATCTTCGCAACGATGCCTCGATGCCTCCTATCACCACCGGGGTGTCGGGATATAGCTCTTTCAATATTTTTGAATACACTATTGTCGGGTAGTCCGGACGTGCTCCGGCTCTTCCTCCCGGTGTATATGCGTCGTCGCTTCTTCGCCGGCGATTTGCTGTGTAGTGGTTTACCATTGAGTCCATGGCGCCCGCCGAGATGCCGAAAAAGAGGCAAGGAGTGCCCAGCTTCTTGAAGTCGCGCAGGTCGTCTTGCCAGTTGGGTTGCGGTACTATTGCCACTTTATATCCTTTCGACTCGAGCACTCGTCCTATTACGGCACATCCCATCGATGGGTGGTCGATATATGCGTCTCCACTAAACAGAATTACATCTATTCCGTCCCACCCAAGGTGTTCTATCTCTTTTTTCGTGGTTGGTAGCCACGGCTGTTTATATGTTCCGTTATTTCCCATCGCCATGCTCTTTTTTCTCTTTTAATTCATTCATTTTTAATATCTCATCGCGATATTGTGCGGCTTGTAGAAA
>JBJEKB010000146.1:0-14877 GCA_051878395.1 Muribaculaceae bacterium | reverse complement strand
ATGTTTTGCTATATGTTTAAAGACAATCTCGGAATAGGTGGCAGATTCGGGTATTCGCGCTCGCGAACAAAATACGACAGCGCCGACCTTATCCTCGACACCGAAACCAGCTACGAGGTTGAAAACTACTACAGCATCAACCAGACATTCTCGGGAATGGGCATTTTCCGCACCTATATCCCGCTGGGGCATCAGAATCGCTTCGCCCTGTTCAACGAGGTGCAACTCGAATTTGGATATGGCGAGTCGAAACTCACCAAAGGGCTTGGAACCGACTTTAGCGGCACATTTCAGCGCAACTACTCGGTGAGCCTCGGATTGTGTCCCGGAATGGTGATGTTTCTCAACAACTATTCGGCAATAGAAGTGAATGTGGGTGTGCTCGGCTTCGGATTCACACACACCAAATCCACTACCGACCAAATATATGTGGCAAACCTCAAAACGCGGTCTGCCAATTTCAAAGTGAACTTATTCTCCATCTCGTTTGGAGCAGTGTTTTACCTATAACCGCCGGACATCATGAAGAAAATAGTTACACTTTTTGTTTTGACAATAATCACGGCACTCTCGGTGCGCGCTGTCGATGAGCTTCCCAACATCCCGGGGCAATATCGCGGCGACTTGCCGGAATTTATCGAGAGAGCCGACACCATACTCCCGGGCATCGACGACGGGTTGCGCAGAGTGATTCTCAATGGCGACACCGTGGATATCATAATCCCGGAAAAGAACCTCGGCAGATACGACCGCGGGCTGTTCAACTATCTGTTTGTGCCCAAAAAACAGTGGGCATTCGGTCTCACCGTGTCGTATGGAGAACTCACCTCGGAGGATTTGCGCCTGTTTGACATCCTCGGCGACCTTGATGTCAAAGGAAGCGCATTTTCGATACGCCCCTATGTGAGTTATTTCTTTGCCAACAACTCCTCGATAGGTATGCGCCTGAGTTATGTGCGCAACAACCTCGACCTCAGCTCGATGGATGTCGATTTTATCGACGATTTGAGTTTCTCGCTCAAAGGGATACTCTACAACACCGAGAGCTACTCGGCATCTATCTTCTATCGGCACTATTTCGGACTCGATGCCTCGAAACGCTTCGGCGTGTTCAACGAGGTGGACCTTTCGTTCTCAAGCGGCAACGGTCAGTTCCGCCGCGTGTATGACGGCGTGCCCCGCGACACTCGCACCAACACAGTGGAGGCGCGTCTCAACTTCTCGCCGGGCGTGAGTGTCTTTGTAATGGACAATGTGAGTTTCGATGTGTCGTTTGGTGTACTCGGATTCTATCTCAAGAACGAAAAACAGAAGACCAACGGAGTGGACGAAGGCTCTCGATTCTCGAGCGGCGCCAATTTCAAGGTGAATCTCTTCAATATCAACTTCGGAGTGTCGGTTCACATATAATCAAGCGATATTATGAAGCGAAATATTCTGTTACTTGCAATTTCGGCGTTGTTTTTGGTGGGCTGCATCAAAAACGACATCCCATATCCGATGATTCAGGTGGATTTTCTCTCGATTTCTGCCGAGGGGGAATCATCGCCTGCGACTATCGACACCAAAAAACTTATCGTAACCCTCAATTTCCCCGAACAAGCCGATATCGGGAAGGTGAAAATCACCGATTTCAGCATCACCGAGGGGGCAACGCTTCTGTCGCCCGACACCGCGGAAACACTCGACCTTCGCACAGGCAATGTGAAGGCTGTGCTGAGCCTGTATCAGAACTATGAGTGGACCATCACCGCCAATCAAGAGATAGAACGCTATTTCACCGTAGAAAATCAGGTGGGCGCGAGCGTAATCGATGTGCCCGGCAAGCGCGTGGTGGCTTATGTCTCGAAAAACACCGACATCTCGAGGCTCAAAGTGCTATCGCTCAAACTCGGCCCTGCCGACATCTCGACCTATCTCCCCGAAGCCGAAGGGAAATACTGCGACTTCAACGACCCGATAATAGTTTTTGTCGATTATCATGGCGTGCGCGACCGCTGGACACTCTACGTGAAGCGTTCCAACAGCGATGTGAGCACCGACCGTGTTGATGCCTGGACCAATGTGGCGTGGGCATACGGCTCCGGTCAGGATGGATATGACAACGGATTTGAATATCGCAAGACAAGCGACACCGAGTGGACCCGCGTTCCCCAAGAGTGGGTAACGCATAAAGGTGGAGCATTTACGGCTCGAATAATCCATCTCGAACCGCTCACCGAATACTCGGTGCGTGCCTATTCCGGCTCCAACTATGGCGGAGAGACAATCTTTACCACCGCGGGTATGCTTGAAATCCCGAATGCGTCATTTGAAGACTGGACACTCGATGGCAAACAGTGGAATCCGTGGATATTGGATGAAGACAAGTTCTGGGACACAGGAAACCGCGGCGCCACCACCCTCGGCGACAGCAATAGCGTTCCCACCGACGAAGGCTACAAAGGAAAAGGCGCGTTGCTGCAAACCAAGTTTGTGGGAATCTCGATTGTGGGAAAACTCGCTGCCGGAAACATCTACACCGGAGATTTTATCCGTGTCGATGGCACCAACGGCGTGCTCCACTTCGGGCGCGAATTTGCCGGCCGTCCAACTCGCCTCCGCGGTATGTTCAAGTATTTCACCTCGCCGATAGCCTATACAAGTACGGAATACTCCCATCTGAAAGGGGAGCCTGACACCGCAAACATATACATTGCGCTCACCGACTGGGAACAGCCGTTTGAAATACGCACCAATCCCAAGAACCGCCAGTTGTTCGACCCCAAAGACGACGCAGTGATAGCCTATGGCTCATTGCAATATGGCTATGATGTGCCGGAATACACCGAGTTCAAGATAGACCTTGAGTATCGCTCGACATCGCGTGTGCCTCGCTACATCGTAATCGTGGCATCGGCAAGCAAGTATGGCGATTTCTTCACCGGAGGCGCCACAAGCACCCTGTGGCTCGATGAACTCCAATTAGACTGGGACTACGAGCAATAGCGGCAGCACTATTGCTCGAGGGTTATGCGGAGTTGACGCAAAGCTTCGGCGGGTGAACCTGCCCGGTCGAGCAAGGTTACAAATTTCGAGCCAATGATTGCGCCGGAGGCGTTTGCCATTGCCGATGTGAGTGTCTGGCGATTGCTTATCCCGAAGCCTATCATGCGCGGATTGCGCAGATGCATGCTGTCTATGCGGCGGAAATAGTTCTGCTTCGCTTCATCGAAACTGCTTTGCGCCCCTGTGGTCGCTGCCGACGACACCATATAAATAAAGCCGTCGGTATTGTCGTCGATAAATCGGATGCGCTCATCCTCGGTCTCAGGCGTAATCAGCATGATGATGCGCAAGCCATAGCGGTCGCTTATCGGTCGGAAATCGCGCATATAGTCTTTGAATGGCAGGTCGGGGATGATAAATCCATCGACACCACACTCCACCGCTCGTCGGCAGCACTCCTCAAAGCCAAATTGCATTATCGGATTTAGATATCCCATCAAAATTATCGGTACGGTAACGCCACGCTCTCTCACAGTGCTCAGTTGCTCGAAAAGGAGGCTTAGTGTCATGCCGTTGCGCAACGCTTTGGTGGCTGCCGCCTGTATTACCGGACCATCTGCCATCGGGTCGCTGAATGGGATGCCCACTTCAATCATATCGATTCCTCCTTTGTCGAGGGTTTCGATTATTTGCGCCGTGCTGTCGAGTGTGGGATGCCCGGCGCAGAAATATAGCGATAATATCCCTTTCTTCTTTTCGCTGAAAAGTTGGTTTATTCTATTCATAGTTGGTTGCATTATAAATCGGTTATTGTATTTAGAAAATCGGCTACAAGGCGGATGTCTTTTACTGCGGGTTCCACCTCGAAGCGGCTGTTTATATCTATCCCGGCAAAGCGGGGATGTGAAAAACGATGCAGGGCTTCGGCGCTATCGATGCCAATTCCTCCGCTAAGCAGGAACGGGGTCGAGCCTTGGTATGTCGCCAGCACGTCCCAATTAAAACCGGTGCCGCTTCCGCCATAGCCGCTGCATTTGGTGTCGAAGAGCAGGTAGTCAACGATGCCATCATAGGCTTCCCCCTTTCGAGCATCCGATTCGCTCTTCACGCCTATCGCCTTGATTATCACCACATCGGCAGGAAACAATTTTCGCAAGCGCCGACAATAATCAATGCTCTCGTCGCCATGGAGTTGCACTCCACCGAGGCGATAGGCAGAAACAGCGGAGGCTATTTCCTCCACGTCGGCATTGACAAACACCCCGATGCTGCGCTTCTGCTGCGGCAGATAGGTGAGACAGTCGCCGACATAGCGCGGGGAGCCTTGCCAAAAGATAAACCCTATCCAATCAATGTCGAGTTGCTCGGCATTGCGAATGTCGTCGGCTCTCCTCATTCCGCATAGTTTCCTTATCAGTCTCATTCTGTTATCTCTTTTACAAACTGCGCCAGGGCAGAGCCGGGATTGGCAGTTTTCATGAATCGTTCACCTATCAAAAATCCGCGGTAACCCACCTGTCGCAACTGCTTGATAGTTTCCACATCCGAGATACCGCTTTCGCTGATTTTCAGACATTCGGCAGGAATGGCATTGGCAATACGGAATGAGTTTTCAACCGAGGTTACAAAAGTGCCGAGATTTCTATTGTTTACACCCACGATGTCGATATTCTCGCCAATGTAATCGAGTTCGCTCATCGAATGTACTTCAAGGATGGTTTCCAAACCATAGCCGTGGGCGGCGCGAGCCAATTGCCGGCATTGCTCAACCGAGAGCGCAGCGGCAATGAGCAAAACCACATCGGCGCCCATGCATTTAGCCTCGGCAATCTGGTACTCGTCTATCATGAAGTCTTTGCGCAAGATAGGCACTGTAACCCCCTCTCTCGCAGCCTCAATGTCACGGCTCGACCCGCCGAAGAACTCCGAATCGGTGAGTATCGAGCACGCCGAGGCTCCGGCTGCGCAATACGACGCCGGAATCACATCGGCACGCGCTTCGCGGTTTATCCAGCCCCGCGATGGCGATTTGCGCTTAAATTCGGCTATGATGCCGGTCGCCGATTCCGACAGCGACTTGCGCAGCGAGAGGCGATGCTCCGGCATTGCGCCAATTCGAGATTCCAGGGTCTTAAAGCTGCAAATTGCCTTGGATTGTTCCACTTCGACGCGCTTCTTGGCGATGATTGTCTCAAGGATGTCTGCCATAGTCGTTACGAGAAAAATTCAACAAACTGTTTCAACTTTTCGTATGCCTTGCCCGATTCTATCGATTCTCGAGCCATGGCTACGCAATCTTCCACCGATTTTGAGGCGTCAAGCACCCGTATTGCCATTGCGGCATTGGCGATTGCCACATCGGTTTGCGAACGCAATGCGCTTCCGGTGAGCACATTGTCAAACACTTTCCGAGCGTCGTCCAGTGTGGCGCCGCCATATATCTCCTCTGCCGAAATGCGGGCGAAACCAACCTCCTCGGGGGTGATTATGCGCTCATAGCCATTGGTTTTTATCTTGAAATCGCCGGTCAACGACACTTCGTCATAGCCGTCGATGCTGTTGACTATCCCATAGTTGATACCCAGGCGCTCATACACGCGGCTATACAGCCTCAGCTGTTTCAATGTAGCCACTCCGAGCAACTGGTTCTTCGGGCGGCACGGGTTGACAAGCGGACCGAGGATATTGAAGCATGTGGGCACCGCAAGCCCCTTGCGAGTGGGCGCCACCGCTTTCATACCGCTCGCAAACAGCGGCGCGTGGAGATAGACGATACCCACTTTGTCGAGAGCCTCGCGAAGGCGGTCTTCATCGGCGCAGAATTTAACTCCATGCGCCTCGATTACGTTGCTGGCTCCGCTCACGCTGGTTGAGGCATAGTTTCCATGTTTTGCAACCTTGTATCCCGCTCCCGCCACCACAAAGCAGGCGCATGTGGATATGTTGAAGGTGTTTTTCCCATCACCACCGGTTCCCACGATGTCGATAGGCTCAAATGGAGACAAATCAATCTGTTTCCCGGTGTCGAGAAGCCCGTCGCGGAGTCCGAGCAGTTCATCAACGGTAACGCCGCGCATCTCCAGTGCGGTGAGAAACGCCGCAATCTGCACATCGGCATAGCGCTGCTCTACTATATTCAGCATTATTTGGTGTGTCTCGGCTTGGCTGAGTTCCTCACCTGCTATTATTCGTTTTAATACATCTTTCATAACTTTACAATTTTAGAGCTAAAGATTCAACCAATTGCGCATCAACATCATGCCATCGGGTGTGAGCACCGACTCGGGATGAAACTGGATGCCGTGCATGTTAAAACTGCGGTGGCGAAGCCCCATTATCTGCCCTTCGGCGCTTGTGGCTGTAACTTCAAGGCAATCGGGGAGGGTGGCGCTATCGACAACCCACGAATGATACCTGCCTGCCGCCATCGGATTGGGCAATCCGGCGAAAATCGGGTCTATCGGAGTGTTTCCGTCGGTTTTGTATGTAACCGGGGTTTGAACGCCATGAAACACCTCGCTCAAGTTTATCAGGCTTCCTCCAAATGCCACCGACATCGCTTGCTCGCCGAGGCACACTCCGAAAATCGGCTTCACTCCGGCATACTCCCGGATTACAGGCAGCAGAAGCCCCGATTCCTTGGGAATACCGGGTCCCGGTGAAAGTACTATCCTGTCGAACACGGCAATGTCGGGCAGGTTGAATTTATCATTGCGCAACACCGTAACATCCTCGCCAAGTTCGCGAAAGGCGTGTGCAAGGTTGTAGGTGAACGAATCGTAATTATCTACTATCAATAGTTTGCTCATAATCAATCACTTTTATTTACATTATTTCTGCAAGGTTGATGGCTTTCTTGAGCGCACCGAGTTTGTTGTTGACCTCTTGCAATTCATATTCCTCATCGCTGTGGGCAACCACTCCGCCTCCGGCTTGAAACCACAGTTGCCCGTTGCGGCTCACAAATGTGCGTATTGTTATCGCTTGGTTCAGATTTCCGGTAAGCCCGATATAACCGATACATCCACCGTATGGACCGCGGTTGTGTGGCTCCAATTCGCTGATAATCTGCATGGCGCGCACTTTCGGCGCACCGCTGAGCGTGCCTGCCGGGAAGGTGTCGAAAAATGCCTCAATCGGATTTGCATCGCTGTTGAGGGTGCCGCTCACACGGCTCACGAGATGTATCACATGGCTATAGAACTGCATGTCCTTGTAAAAATCAACTTTCACATCATGGCAGTTGCGGCTCAGGTCGTTGCGCGCCAAATCCACGAGCATCACATGCTCGGCATTCTCTTTGGGGTCGTTGCGCAAATATTCGGCGTTTTTGGCATCCTGCACCGGGTCGCCTGTGCGCTTGGTGGTCCCTGCAATAGGGTCGATATACGCCTTTCCATCCTCGATTCGGCAATGGGTCTCGGGCGATGAGCCGAAAATCCTGAATCCGCCGAAATCGAAATAGAAGAGGTAGGGCGATGGGTTTATGCTCCTCAACGCGCGATAGAGTTTGAAGTCGTCGCCGAAGAAATGTTGCGTAAATCGCCGCGAAGGAACCACTTGGAATGTGTCGCCGCGAAGGCAGTGCGCAATGCAGGCTCTCACATTTGCCTTGTGTTGCTCATCGGTGAGCGTCGATGTCATTTCCCCCACAGGATGGAAATCATAGATAGGCATCCGCGGATTGTGGATTGCCGCCTCCACCTTGTCGAGGTGGTCGCTCTCTCCATCCGACACCATTTCAAGTAGCATCATTTCGCTCTTGTAGCCGTTAAACACTATGAGATACTTATACAGGATGTACAGGATGTCGGGCGCATCGTTGACACTCTCGGTCGAATCCTTTACGGCAATATTCTCGAGATATCTCACGGCATTGAACGAGGTGTAGCCATAGAGTCCGCAGTAGTTGCTTGCCTCGCCCGAAACTTCAAACGACGCTATGAAATCCGACACCGCACGCGCGCAGGTGTAGTCGGGCCCTATAGGGTGTGTTTCGCTTGTGCCGTCGGGGTAGGCGAGAATCGCCTCGCCATGCGACACCGCCACATGCGCTATCGGCTTTAGCCCGATAAACGAACGGTTGTTCTCGCTGCCATGATAGTCCGAGCTCTCCATCAAGGCACTTTGCGGAAACAGGTCGCGCAATTTCAGATAGGTGCTCACCGGGGTGTGTATGTCGCCGAGCACTGTCTTATGTACTGTTTTATATTTGAATTTTGCCATAATGGTTATTTGTTTAGATGTTTCAAATAGGTTTCTATGTCTTTGTCGCCACGACCGCTCACGGTGAGCACCACGATATCGGTGGGCTTGAATTTCATCTTGGGCAGAGCGCCGAGGGCATGTGCCGATTCCAATGCCGGAATTATGCCTTCCAGGCGAGTGAGCTCGTAGGCTGCGGCGAGTGCCTCGTCGTCGTTAACTGCAATGATTCGCGCCCTGCCGAGGCTCGCCAGATTGGCATGGATGGGACCGATGCCGGGGTAGTCGAGACCCGCCGAAATCGAATACGGCTCGACAATTTGCCCGTCGGGAGTCTGCATCACCAACGTGCGACTGCCATGAAGGATGCCGAGCTTGCCGCGTTGTATGGTCGCTGCCGTTTTGCCGCTGTCTATGCCGAGTCCGCCGGCTTCGGCAAGCACAATCTTCACCCGCTCATCGTCGAGATAATGGTAGATAGTGCCGGCGGCATTGCTTCCGCCTCCCACACACGCCATCAGGTAATCGGGGTAGTCTCGCCCGGTCTTTTCCGGCAGTTGCTCCTTGATTTCGCTGCTTATGATACTTTGCAGGCGCGCCACCATGTCGGGGTAGGGGTGTGGACCCACGGTGCTGCCAATAATGTAGAATGTATTGTCGGGATGGCAACACCAATCGCGAATTGCCTCGTTGGTGGCGTCTTTGAGGGTCATGTTGCCCGACTCTACCGGGCGCACCTCCGCACCGAGCATCTTCATTTTCTCCACATTGATGCGCTGACGCTCGACATCGGTCTTCCCCATATACACAACACACTCCATATTCATCAGCGCGCAAACGGTTGCCGTGGCTACACCATGCTGTCCCGCGCCGGTTTCGGCAATGATGCGTGTTTTGCCCATGCGCCGAGCAAGAAGAATCTGCCCGATCGTGTTGTTAATCTTGTGGGCGCCGGTGTGATTCAAATCCTCGCGCTTAAGATAGATTTGTGCTCCATAGCGCTCACTGAGCCGCTTGGCAAAGTAGAGTGGCGACGGTCGCCCCACATAGTCGCGAAGCAACGACATATATTCAGCGCGGAAATCTTCACTCTCGAGCACTTTCAAATAGTTTTTGCGCAGATTCTCAACACACTTATACAATATCTCGGGAATATAAGCACCGCCATATTCTCCGTAGAATCCTTCATTATTTACATTGTAACTCATATCATTAAAAAAATGAGACCCGACAACAAAAATTGCAGGTCTCTAAGTCTATAAAATTAATATTATCTTTATATATGTACATAGGTAACACGCTTCAAACTTAGAGCCTAAAGCAACGCCACCAATATGTATCTAATAAATATACCATTTTTGTTTGATTTATGGTGCAAATATACGCATAAATTTTATAAATACAAATATTTCTCTCATTTTTATGAAAATTTTAAACATCTTTATACATCGGCATACGGTGAGTAGTATTATTAATATACGTTAAGGGATTTGGAATTTGGGTGATAAATGTGCTAACTTTGAAAAAGAAATGATATCGTGATTAATACAAATAAATATACGCTATGAAAAAGTATTTCTTTCTGTTTTTGTTCTGCTGGATTGTCGTTTTGGGCTATGCCGGCGAACCTGTTAAAATTCTTGCTATCGGAAATAGTTTCTCGGAAGATGCTATTGAACAAAATCTAAACGAGTTGGCTTCGGCTGCGGGGTATTCGACGATTATCGGCAACCTCTATATCCCGGGTTGCTCGCTGGAACGCCACTATGACAATGCGGCGCGCAATATCGGCGATTACCGCTACCGTAAAATCGGGGTTGACAACATCACCGTGGAGACTAACAAGGTGGCTCTTGAGACAGCCATCGGTGATGAGAAGTGGGACTATATCAGCCTGCAGCAGGCAAGCCATTTCTCCGGTTTGTGGTACACCTACGAGCCTTATTTGCATGAATTGGTGACTTATATACACGAGTTTGCACCCCGCGCCAAGATTGTGTGGCACCAAACATGGTCCTATTCTGCAAATTCCGACCACAGCGGATTCAAATATTATGGTGGCAACCAAATGACAATGTACGAAGAGATTATGAAATGCTCTCGCCGCGCTGTGAGTGAGGAGGGTTTTGATATCATCGTGCCCAATGGCACCGCCATCCAAAATGCGCGCACCTCGTTTATCGGCGACAATATGAACCGCGACGGCTATCATCTCAACCTGGTGTATGGCAGATATACAGCCGCGTGCACCTGGTTTGAAGCGATTTTCAAGAAATCGGTTGTTGGGAATAGTTATGCACCCAAGGTGATGAGCCGCGAGTTGATTCGCGCGGCACAGACTGCGGCACACAATGCAGTGAACAATCCCTATTCGGTAACCGAGGAGAAGTGGAAATAGCAGGTTTTCAACCACCTCTCTTTTAAGGGAATGGAGAGGTGGTTGCCACATAAAAGTAGAAATTTTGAGGTGCTATTGTAAATTAGTTGCCATAAATTTAAAAAATACAAAATAAATGACTAACTTTGTGGGCAATTTATATTTAGTTGATAACAAAAACATCTGTTAAGTTACTATGAGTCAAATTATTGGCAACGGAAAACCGACTGAAGAAGAAAATTCGTCGGTTTCCTTGAGTGATTTCTTTTCATTATGCCGCAAGTATTGGATGTATTGCGCCGCATCGGTATTCGTGTGCTGCGTAATTGCGGTTTTGCTCGCAAAGTCGAGCCCATTATCTTATCAAGCCGAGGCACAAATCCTTATTAAAGGTGAGAAAGAGACCGGCGACCTTCCAACAGCCGCTTTATTCTCCGATTTGGGAATAGCACAGAGCAGTTCGGGTGTAAACAATGAGATGATTATCATCAATTCTGTTACAATGCTCAAGCAGGCGATAATCCGCATCAATGCCAACGTGTTATACTATCATAAAGGTTTGCTCCGCGAGGTGAACATCTACAAAGCAACACCTATAAAACTCACACCCGCAAGCGATATGGGTGAGGGTAGTTTTTGGGTTGATGTAGATGTAGTCGATGCCAATGAATATGAGTATCGCTTCCACTATGTGGATGAGGCAACAAAAGACGAGGTGGAAACCGAGTGGAAACGAGCAAAATTTGCCGAAACCGTTAAGGAAAAATATGATTTCATAGTAACAAAGACCGAGAAATTCAATCTTGAGAACGATATGCGCGACATGAAGGTTGTGTATCGCAATCCGTTTGCGATGGCAAAAGCGTTGTATCCGTCGCTTGCTGTCAACACTATCTCTAAGGAAACCAGCGTGTTGAAGATGACTATCAACACCGACAACTTTGAGATGACAAAAGACCTTCTAAATTCGCTCATCAGCACCTACAACGATGACGTTATCAACGACAAGAACCGCGTGGCTCGCAATACCGAGAACTTTATCCGCGACCGTATTGCCTCGCTCGCCGTTGACCTTGATGGAATCGATGGCAAAATCGAGCAACTCAAACGCGCCAATAAAATTCCCGATATCAACACCGCCGCACAACAATATGTGCAAACCGGCGAGAAATATCTCGATAACCTCACACAAGTGGAGACACAGATTTCGCTTGTAAACTATATCTACGACTTTATCAGCAAGGAGGAGAACAAATATGGCTTGATTCCCGAAAATATCGGCATTGCCGATCTGGGTATCCAGAATCAGATTGCAGCCTACAACAAGGCAATCCTCGACTTGTCGAAATTGATGCCGGGTGCAGGCGACGAGAACCCCTATCTCAGAGAGCAAAAGGCAGTGTGCGACAACTTGCGCAACAATGTCATCGCCTCAATCCAGACTCTTCAACGCTCGTTGGGCATCAAGCGCTCGCAAGCACTTGCGCAAGCCAACATGATGGATTCGCGCATCTCGAGAGTGCCCGGACAAGAGAAGGAAATCAGCGATGTGCTCCGTCAACAACAGATCAAAAACTCGCTTTATCTATATTTGCTTAACAAACGTGAGGAGAACGCCTTGCAGATGGCTATCACCGAGCCAAACGCCAAGGTGATTGAAGAAGCATTCGGCGAACCGATTCCGGTGGCTCCACGCACCCTCAACTTCCTCATGATTGGATTCCTCCTCGGTCTCTTGATTCCGGCAGGAAGCATCTACGGCTACCTCTGGATTCAGTCGCTCAACACCACAATCCGTGTGCGTAGAGACATCGAAGACCGCTCGGATATTCCGGTGCTCGGCGAGGTGCCGACACGCAAAGAGGGCAAAACTGTAAGAGATGCCGCCGATATTGTTGCCGTTGCCGACAACGGAAAAGACATCCTCACCGAGGCATTCCGCATCTTGCGTAGCAACCTCCGCTTCTTTGTCGATGAAAACGACGGCGAAAATATAGGTGCAAAAGTAATCCAGCTCACCTCAACCACTCCGGGTGAAGGTAAGAGCTTCTTTGCCATCAACCTTGCACTCTCGCTCGCTTTCTCCGGCAAGCGCACATTGCTCATCGACCTCGACTTGAGAAAAGGCACGCTCTCGAAAGACCTCGGATTGCGCCGCTACTCGGGTGTGAGCACATATCTCACCGATATCAAGTTGCGCGAGAACGAAGTAATCGCACAGACCGACTACAGCGAGAACCTCGACATCATCCCCACCGGAGCACTTCCTCCCAACGCTACCAACCTTCTTGCATCGAAGCGCTTTGAGGAATTTATCAACACCCTCCGCACTCAGTACGACTACATCATCCTCGATACAGTGCCGTTGTCGGTAATCGCCGACCCGATTATCGTAAATCGTGTTGCCGACCTCTTGGTTTATGTGATTCGCAGCAACCGTATCGACCGTCGCTATCTCCCCGAGGTATCGAAAATCAAAGAGCGTAACAAGATTAAGAATCTCGCCTTTGTACTCAACGATGTAAGTTACGAAGACAGAGGTTATGCCAAGTATAGCCATGGCTATGGTTATGGCTATGGTATCGGCTACGATTTCGGTGATGAGAAAGACAAAAATTAGTAAACCAATAGAAATTTGATATAATGAGCAAGGCGAGCATTACTGGTTCACCTTGCTCATTTTTGACAATATAAAACTATGGACAGATTGAACATTGCTATCGTAGGCACAGGCTATGTGGGGCTTGTCTCCGGAGCCTGTTTTGCCGAAACCGGTGTAAATGTAACCTGTGTGGATATCAACAGGGACAAAATCACCTCGCTCATCGACGGCATTATGCCCATCTATGAGCCGGGATTGCGTGAAATGGTGCTTCGCAACGTGAAGAATCGCCGCTTGTCGTTTACCACCGACCTTCCCTCGGTGCTCGACAAGGTGGATATCGTCTTCAGTGCAGTGGGCACACCCGCCGACGAAGATGGCAGTGCCGATTTGAAATATGTGCTTGACGTAGCCCGCACTATAGGTGCCAATATGAGCAAATATCTGCTTGTGGTAACCAAAAGCACAGTGCCGGTGGGCACCTCGGTGAAGGTGGAGAACGCCATCCGTGCCGAGTTGCAACGCCGTGGTGTTGATATCCCCTTTGACGTGGCGTCCAACCCCGAATTTCTCAAGGAAGGGGCTGCAATCAAAGACTTCATGAGCCCCGACCGTGTGGTGGTGGGTACAAACTCCGACCGCGCACGCGAACTCATGGAGCGGCTCTACAAGCCTTTTATGCTCAATAGTTTCAGAGTCCTGTTTATGGATGTCGCATCAGCCGAAATGACCAAATATGCCGCCAACGCAATGCTCGCCACTCGCATCAGTTTTATGAACGAGATTGCCAACCTGTGCGAGAAAGTGGGGGCGGATGTCGCCCAGGTGAGAAAAGGAATCGCCTCCGACCCTCGAATCGGCAGCAAATTCCTCTATCCAGGTTGCGGATATGGCGGCTCATGCTTCCCCAAGGATGTCAAAGCGCTGATTTTCACCGCAAAGGAGAACGATTGCGCAATCGACCTCGTGGAGGCGGTAGAGCGCGTCAACGACAGGCAAAAACAGATACTTTTCCGCAAGACCATCGACCATTTCGGTTCGCCGGAAGCACTGAAAGGGAAAACCGTGGCAGTGTGGGGGCTGTCGTTCAAGCCCGAGACCGACGACATGCGCGAGGCGCCGTCGCTCATCTACATCCGCGCACTGCTCGATGTCGGTTGCATTGTGAAAGCCTACGACCCGATTGCGATGCCCGAGGCAAAGCGCCGTCTCGGCGATGCCGTTACCTATAGCCTCGACATGTATGACGCCGTGCTCGATGCCGACCTCCTCGCTGTGGTTACCGAATGGAAAGAATTCCGCGTGCCGGCATGGGGCGTGGTGGCAAAGGCGATGCGCGGCAACGGTGTAATCGACGGCAGAAACATCTACGACGTCGAAGAATTGCGCGAAAACAACCTCGTGTGCCATTCGATAGGACGCCGCACCACTTATTTTTAGCAACGAATCTACAATCTACTTATGTCTATAAAAACAGAATTTGTCGATGCCTTGTCGAGTCGAGTGTTGACGCTCGACGGCGCGATGGGCACCATGATACAGCGCGTAGGGCTCTCGGAGGAGCAGTTTCGAGGCTTCCGTTTCGCTTCACACCCTTGCAACCTTGCCGGGTGCAACGACTTGCTTGCGCTCACGGCACCCGATGTGATAGAGACAATCCATCGAGAGTACCTTGCCGCCGGTGCCGATGTTGTTGAAACCGACT
>JBJEKB010000145.1:0-3374 GCA_051878395.1 Muribaculaceae bacterium | reverse complement strand
CACCAGAGGTAGGGGCTGAGGCTGTAGTATTTTTCGGCTAATGGGTCCATTGTGGTGGTGCGGCCGAGCAGCGAGTCATACCAGCGGGCTTCGGAGTCGTAGAGGTCGAGGCCGTTGGTGCGGTCGAGTTCTTTTGAGCTGTATTTGTAGGACTGCACCGAGGCGGTGGCTGAGAACAACCCTCCGTAGGGGTAGAATTCGTTGCTCTCTACCAATGTGCCGTCATGGCGCACCACGCAGCGCACATTCCCTTGGTAATCCTTGATGTAGTGGTGCAGCGTGTCGCTGAATGATAGTGTCGCTTCCATAATGTCCGTTTTTTTGCAAAGATATATTATTTTGAGAACAAACAAGAACAATAAGATATGTTTTTGAGCATATTATGAGGCAAAGAGCTCTATAAATGTTGAATTCCGTTATTTATACTTTTGCTGGATGTATGGATAAACTTTAGGAAAAATAACGCCGGGCTGTCGAGGGGGACAGCCCGGCGTTTTGATGGGGATGGGTGTAATTTAGTTAACGAGACATGAGTATTTGTTGATTTTCGACAACAGCAAATGGTATTCATGTTCCATCGACAATAGGTTGTCGGTTGCCTCGATAAAGAAATTCACTTCCATAATGTAGTCGAGCAGCGAAATTTGTGATGCGTTGAGCGCTTTGTTCAGCACCGCAATGTTTTCATCTGTGAGGGCATTCTTGTAGGAGCCGATTTGCTCTTGCAATAATAACGCTGCTTTGTAATCTGATGATAATTGGGTGAGTTTCGATACATTTAATTGTGTTGTAGCATACTGTGCCGCAATACTATAGGCTTTGCTCGATTTTGTCTTGTGTCGGTTGGAGAAAATCGGAATAGACAACGACGCTGTTATGCCATGAAACTTGTCGCCCAATTCATCTACATATTTGTATCCGACAGCAAACGATGGCAAGTTTTGCATTTTTGCTGTGGAAACATCCCATTTTGATGCTTCACCTGCTGCTTGCGACGAGCGAATATCGGGGTCGAAGTGTTCTATGATATTGGCATAGTAGCCAAAATCCTTGAGTCCGCTATTGGGGTATTCGGTGAGCAGGTTTACAACATCTACGGTTAAACCATCGCTTGAGTTTGCCGCCTTAAGACTCTCAAACAGTGCATTTTGTTGCAGATAGAGCGATTTTAATGTCCGGTCTATGTCAAGAATCGTAATATTGAGCTTGTTTATATCTATAATAGTGATTTCCCCCTTGTTAAAACCCTTATTGTACGATTCTCGAAGTGTCAACATATTGTTTTGTAGCTGACGCCTGAGAGCGATTTGCTTGTTGATATACACAAGGTCGATGCAGATTTGTTCGATGTTTTGTCTTATGCCGATTTTTTGTGCTGTGGCAGCATAAGTCAATGCCGATATCGAAGCATTATTTCTTTTGTTTCGAGAGGAATACACTCCCGGCCACTCAAACCCTTGTGCTATGCCTATCGCATATTTGTCTCCGACTGCTTTCTGCCCGAATAGGTATTCAAAATCGATTGAAGTGGCTTCAAGATTGTTGGTAGAACGGATTGCTGCCGCATCGCCGGTGAGTCGGTGCTCAATCGCCTTCACTTCTATATTGTTTGAATATATCGAATCGACGATTTCGTCGAAAGAGGCAGCATTACATATAGTTGCCATCGAAATGGCTACAACAAATAATCTAATACGCATATTATTCTTTGTTTTTTGAGATGAAATAATATAGAATAGGAACGACAAACACATTAAGGGTTGTCGAGGTTAATAATCCGCCAAGAATCACTACCGCCATCGGGCTTTGAATCTCATTACCCGGGGCAGAGCCATTCACAGCAAGGGGGATGAGCGCGAGAGCGGATGTGAGCGCCGTCATCAAAATCGGGCTAAGTCGGTCGGCAGAGCCGATATGAATGCGTTCCATGAGTCCAACTCCCTCCGCCTTGAGGTGGTTGTATCTTGTGATAAGAAGCATACCATTGCGGGTGGTGATGCCCAACAGTGAAATAAATCCGATAATAGCCGGGATATTTAGTTCGCTGCCGGTGAGCAACAAAATGAATATACCTCCAATCATGGCGAGTGGAAGGTTGATGAGGATGATTAGCGATTCTTTCACATCCTTGAAATCGTGATACAGCAATGTGAATACAATCAACAATGCGATAATCGATGCAAACGAGAGAATGCGTGAAGCCTGTTCCTCGCTTTCAAACTGTCCTCCGTAGGAGATATAATAGCCCTCGGGCAGCTTGATTTTCTCATCGATGGCGCTTTTAATGGCATTTACCGCTCCACGGAGGTCTGAGTTGTCAACATTGGCTGAAATGATAATGCGGCGGTTGACATTCTCGCGGTTGATGGTGTTTGGACCGTAAGTGCTTCTAATGTCTGCCACATAATAAAGAGGAATCATTCCGACATTGCTGTTTATCATTATGTTTTTAATCTTTTCGATAGAGTTTATGAGTGAGTAATCGGCTCTAACGGTGAGGTCGAAAGAAACGCCATCCTCATATACTTGCGAAACATTCTTTCCCGACATAATTGTCTCGATAAATTGCGAGAAACTGCTTAAAGAGATGCCATATCTTGCAAGCATGTCTCTTTTGGGCTTGATAGAGAGTTCGGGACGCTCTACCTGTTGCTCAATGTTCACATCAACGATACCCGGAATAGAGGAAATCTCCTTTTTTATGGAATTTCCCACCTTGAAAAGTCGGTCGAGTTCCCGACCGAAAAGTTTCACTGCAATTTGTGCTTTTGAGCCGGAAAGCATTGCGTCGATGCGATGGGAAATAGGTTGACCTATCTCGATATTCACACCCGGGATGTCGGAAAGACGGTTTCTCAACTCTTTCAAGATTTCGGAGCGAGGACGGTCAATAATCTCGTATGGAGCCTCAATCTCCGACACATTCACTCCGAATGAGTGCTCATCGAGTTCGGCACGGCCTGTTTTTCTTGCCACGGTCTTGATTTCCGGAACCGAAAGGATGATCTTTTCGGCTTCGCGACCGATACGGTCTGAAACATCAAGCGAAACTCCCGGCAGCGTGCTAATGTTGATAGTGAAACTCCCTTCGTTGAATGATGGAAGGAAACTTCTACCGAGCGAGCAAAATGCTATCAAAGCGGCTACAAAAGCAATAGCAACCGTTCCGAGCAGTGATTTCTTGTGGTTGAAAGCAAATCTTAAAGCCCGGGAGTAACCGTTTTTGAGTTTGGTAACTACCCACGATTCTTTTTCATCTTTTGCCGATTTGCCGTCGAGCAGATAGCTGCACAGCACGGGGGTGAGTGTCAATGCAACTAAAGTCGATGCAAAAAGGGAAATGATAAATGATATGCCGAGCGGAATGAGCAATC
>JBJEKB010000144.1:0-3383 GCA_051878395.1 Muribaculaceae bacterium | reverse complement strand
TGCGCATAATTGATTCCTGTAATGATGTTCCAAAGATCGCTAAAGTCGCTCGACGGAAGTGCTGCCTGATTACTCATCATTGCCGCATCGCTCATGTCGGGCATGAAGCTGAATCCCATTACCACACCGATAATGCCAAGAATTACACTCCATATCAGGATTTGTGTGAGCCCTACAAGCCCGACTCCGATTATTTTGCCGAGCATAAGTTCCACAGGTTTGCAAGTGCTCACAATCACTTCGATAATTCGGTTGGTCTTTTCTTCGATTACGGCACTCATAATCATTGCACCATACATGAGCACAAACATATATGTTACCAACGACAGAATCAAACCTATTACCATCGAAATTCCTGCCGATGAGGATGTTTCTTCATCTTCACCACTCCATTTAACGGTATCTATGTTCACCGCTACATTACATTCCTTAATGATTTTATCCAACTCAGGAAGGTTGTAGGAACTCATCTTTACTTCGGAAAGTTTCTCATTGAGACATCTCTCGACATACGACTCAAATGATGGACTCAAGGTGTTCTCGGAGAAAACCGATACTTTTTTAGATGTCAGTACATTTTGCGGAACCACAACAATTGCGTAAATTGTCTCGCTGTTGCGATTATAATATGAACGAATACTGTCGTTGCTTTCCTCGATATATGTGAAATGGTATTCCTCATTATCAGCCAGCGCATCTTTAATTAGCCCCGAATTATCAACAACGGCTATTGTTTGCTCATCCGCACTGTTCACCTGCGACAACAATACCGGAATGGCACCTAGTAGAACCATAACCAACGGCATCAACAATGTCGTGAAGATAAATGATTTCTTGGCAACTATTGAGAGGTATTCCCTTTGTATAATTAGAAAAAGACGATTCTTAGACATAACTGCTTATTTTTGTGTTACTGTTTCGATAAATATCTCGTGCATCGATGGAAGAACCTCGCTGAAATTTTGAAGAGTATATTTCTCATTTAAAAGGCTTATGATTTCTCTTGCCGATACACCATTGTTGATTTTAATTCGTGCAGTTGCATATCCCTGGAAATTTGTGCTTTGTTCCAGAATGCTGTACAATTCGTCATGAGCCGCAATTGCAGGCTGAGTAACCACAATATTAAAAATATTTTTCTTGAATTGCTGTCTTATTTCATTCACATTGCCTTGAAGGACCACGCGCGACTTGTCTATGAGTGTTATTTCCTGGCACACCTCTTCCACACTGCTCATATTGTGAGTGGAAAAAATAATTGTGCTTCCTTCTTTGTGAAGGTTGAGAATTTCACGTTTTAGAATATCGGCATTTACAGGATCGAAGCCCGAGAACGGTTCGTCAAACACAAGGAGTCTGGGCGAATGAATCACAGTGGCGATAAACTGCACTTTTTGTGCCATACCCTTCGACAAAGCCTCGATTTTCTTGTTTTTCCAGTCCATTAACTGAAAGCGGTCGAGCCAGTAAAGCATTTTGGCTTTGGCATCGCTTTTCGACATACCCCTAAGGCGAGCAAGATATATAATGTGGTCTGATACGGTCATCTTTTTATATAATCCGCGTTCTTCGGGCAAGTAGCCGATATTTCTCACATCTTCTATTGTCATTGGCTTGCCTTGCATCAGCACTTCCCCACTATCGGGATGAGTGATTTGATTTATTATTCTAATGAGTGATGTCTTTCCTGCTCCATTTGGACCCAGAAGTCCGTAGATGCTGTTCTCCTTGATATTAAGTGAAACATGGTCGAGTGCGAGATGCCCTGTATATTGCTTCACAACATCTTTAATCTCTAAAAAATACATTACGATCGTTGTTTTGTAATTAATCTGCCACAAAGATAGTGCAAACGAGAGGAATATCAAAATAAAAACGGAGTTTTTAATTTTGGATTCCCGAGTGCCGCCTTTCCACGCTAAAGGTAACCAAGATGTATTTAAAATAAAAGAGTTGGTGCTACCAGAATAACACCAACTCAGATTCTATGGATTCTCTTAATTATTTCTTAGAGAGTTTCTCCTTGAGGGCTGCAAGTTCCTCGAGGTCACCGAGAGTTGTTTTCTCGATAGCCGGTGCTACAGGAGCATCTTCGGTCTTTGCTGCCTTCTTAGCCGCTTTCTTAGATTCTGCTTTTGCTTCATCTTCGAAAATGCGGCTGTGAGAGAGGATGATGCGTTTTGCATCTTTGTTGAATTCAATCACCTTGAATTGGAGAGTCTCACCTTGTTTAGCCGATGAACCATCTTCTTTTGTGAGGTGTTTTGGAGTGGCAAATCCTTCAACTCCGTGAGGAAGTGCGATAACGGCACCCTTGTCGAGGAGTTCGGTGATTGTACCTTCGTGGATTGAACCAACAGTGAAGATTGTTTCAAATATATCCCATGGGTTTTCTTCCAATTGCTTGTGGCCGAGGCTCAAGCGACGGTTTTCCTTGTCGATTTCGAGAACCTGAACTTCGATTTCGTCACCGAGTTGGCAGAATTCAGATGGGTGTTTGATTTTCTTAGTCCAAGAGAGGTCGGAGATGTGGATGAGACCATCAACACCTTCTTCGAGTTCAACAAAAACACCGAAGTTGGTGAAGTTGCGCACTTTGGCAGTGTGTTTTGAACCGATAGCATATTTCTCCTCGATGTTCTCCCAAGGATCGTTTTTGAGTTGTTTGATACCGAGGCTCATCTTGCGCTCTTCGCGGTCGAGTGTGAGGATAACGGCTTCAACTTCGTCGCCAACTTTCATGAAGTCTTGAGCAGAACGGAGGTGTTGCGACCAAGACATTTCACTTACGTGGATAAGACCTTCTACGCCCGGAGCGATTTCAACGAATGCACCGTAGTCAGCCATAACGACAACTTTACCTTTAACTTTGTCGCCAACTTTGAGGTTGGGATCGAAAGCATCCCACGGATGGGGTTGAAGTTGCTTGAGACCGAGGGCGATACGTTTCTTCTCATCGTCAAAGTTGAGGATAACCACGTTGAGTTTTTGGTCGAGGCTAACAACTTCTTCGGGATGATTTACGCGACCCCAAGAAAGGTCTGTGATGTGGATAAGACCATCTACGCCACCGAGGTCGATGAATACACCGTAAGTAGTGATGTTCTTAACAGTACCTTCGAGTACCTGACCTTTTTCAAGCTTGGCGATGATATCTTTCTTCTGTTGTTCGAGCTCAGCTTCGATAAGAGCCTTGTGAGATACAACGACATTCTTGAATTCTTGATTGATTTTTACAACCTTGAATTCCATTGTCTTGCCAACGAAGATGTCGTAATCACGGATAGGCTTAACATCGATTTGCGAACCGGGAAGGAATGCTTCGATGCCAAATACATCAACAATCATACCACCCTTAGTGCGGCACTTGATGTAACCCTTGA
>JBJEKB010000143.1:0-15091 GCA_051878395.1 Muribaculaceae bacterium | reverse complement strand
ATGGACACAATATCCGGTCCTCCACTTCGACATGAGCACTGCAAAACATGTCGATGAATTGCGACTTGAGCAAGAATTAAACCTCAAACTCTCAGATTACGAGGAAATTTACGGAAAAAAAGAGGGAGAAATCAACGTCAACCAGAGGCTCCAAGGCATTATCAAGCGCGCCTACGAGCAGACCGGGCAGAAGGTGGTTATCATTATCGATGAATACGATGCTCCGTTGCTTGATGTGGTTCACGAAGAAGAGAACCTCCCAAAGTTGCGTAAAATAATGCGAAATTTCTACTCGCCTCTCAAGGCTTGCGACCCTTATATTCGCTTCGCATTCCTCACCGGAATCACAAAGTTCTCACAATTAAGTATTTTCAGCGAGCTGAACAATATAGCAAATGTGAGCATGCTCCCGGAATATGCTTCTATTTGCGGTATCACAAAAGAAGAACTTACAGAGCAATTCGCAGGACATATCGATGCATTGGCTGAGGAGGAAGGTAAAACCCGCGATGAAATGGTGGCGGAGTTGGCATATCAATATGACGGATACCATTTCACATGGCCATCACCCGACATTTTCAATCCTTTCAGTCTGCTTAACGCTCTTGCATACAAGAAATTAGATAACTTCTGGTTT
Source organism: Muribaculaceae bacterium (assembly GCA_051878395.1). Taxonomy (GTDB): domain Bacteria; phylum Bacteroidota; class Bacteroidia; order Bacteroidales; family Muribaculaceae; genus W0P31-042. Next base: position 14,454 of record JBJEKB010000143.1, on the reverse strand, counting down.
GGTAGTGGCACACCCACATATCTCATCGAAATGATGCGCAAATATGATGTGTTACCCTCGGAAATCGAGGAAGATAACATTGACACTGAGGATTTTGATGTTCCGACAGAACAGTTGGAGAGCATCACTCCATTGCTGTATCAAAGCGGCTACCTCACAATCAAAAATTACGATCGTCACTCGGGACTTTACAGCCTCGGAATTCCCAATAACGAGGTGCGTATCGGATTGATGAACAGCTTGTTGCCGATATATGCAACGAAACGCATTAAATGGAAATCTCTGTTGAGCAAAATGCGCGATTTCATTACCGAAAACGATATGGATGGCGCGCTCCGCTTCTTGCAGACTTTCCTCGACACCGTGCCCTACTGCGATAACGCAAACTCGGAGGGGCATTACCAGCAGATGCTGTACATAATCTTTTCGCTGATGGGGCATTATCTCGATGTGGAGGTGCACACCGCAAAAGGCAGGGTGGATTTGGTGCTTCATGCACCACAGACGCTGTATATCATTGAGATAAAACTGAATAAATCAGCCGAAGCAGCGATGGAGCAAATTGAGTTGAAGCAATACGACAAGCGTTTCGCTCTCCTCAACCTCCCTGTGGTAAAAGTGGGCGTTAATTTCAGCACCGAAGCCCGCAACATCACCGATTGGACCATCACCGACCCAAGAAAATAAAAGAGAAAATATGAAACCCACCTTTTCCATAATCACCGTTTGCTACAATGCTCAAGATGAAATAGGTTTCACACTTGAGAGCGTGAAATCGCAGACCTTCAGCGACTACGAATACATTGTCGTGGATGGAGCATCGGTTGACTCGACACTCGAGATAGTACAGCGAGCCACAGCCGACATGCCACGCACCACAGTGAAGTCGGAGAAGGACAAAGGGATTTATTATGCCATGAACAAGGGGCTTGACCTCTCGATTGGGGAATATGTGATATTCCTGAATGCCGGGGATACATTTAGCGACAACGATGTGCTTTACCGCATAGCAGATGCCGCCAAGCGGACCCATGCCGACATAATCTATGGTCAGACCCAGATAGTCAACAAAGAGCGCAAAGTGATAGGGATGCGGCATCTTACAGCCCCCGAGCACCTGGAATTTGACGATTTCAAGCGCGGGATGCTTGTGTGCCATCAGGCATTCGTACCGCGGCGGAAAATAGCACGGCATTACAACACCGAGTATCGGTTTTCAGCCGACTATGAATGGTGCTTGAGATGTCTGAGGCAGTCGAAGCGAAACTTCTACATAGGGGGCACAATTATCAACTACCTCGATGGCGGCACCACCAACAAGAACCACAAGGCATCGCTAAAGGAGCGGTTCAAGATAATGAGCCTGTATTACGGGTTGTTCCCGACGATATTGCGCCACATATCGTTTATACCCCGGTATCTTGCGCGCCGATAGAGAGATAGACACAAAAAATATCGACAAAATAATACAACAATAGATAATTATCGTTTCTTTTCGGCAAAAAAGTAGTATATTTGCAAGGTGATAAAAGGATTATAAATGAACGAAGGAAAATTTACTCCTAAGGTGATGCTGCCGGAGCCGACAGTGAGAAGGCTTCCGTGGTATCTCGCTTTTGTAAATATATTGAGAGGAAAGGGTGTAGAATACATTTCATCCACCCAGATATCAAAAGAGATAAATGTAGATTCCTCGCAGATAGCCAAAGACTTATCGTTTCTCAACATAAGAGGGAAGACAAGGATTGGGTATCATGTGGAGACACTTGCCACTGTGCTTGCCGACTTTCTCGGCTTCAAGACCATACACAACACATTCATGATAGGTGTAGGTTCGCTTGGTGGTGCATTGGTACAAGACTCCGGACTATCGCAATACGGATTGCGGATAGTAGCGGGATTTGACATCAACCCTGAGATAATCGGCACCTCGAGGGCAGGAGTGCCCATCTATGATGTAGCCGAGATGGGGATGCGACAGAAGGAATTCAATGCCGAGATAGGGATTCTCGCGGTTCCGGTGGAACATGCCCAGGAAGCCGCCAACAGCATCATAGAGGCAGGAATAAAAGCGATATGGAATTTCACACCGTTCCGCATCAAGGCAGGAGAAGATATAGTAATACAAAATACCTCGATTTACTCCCACTTGGCAGTAATGTACAACAGGATGGAAAGTAAATCGACAGAAAAATGAAGATAATCGGATACCTAATGGCGCGCGAAGGAGCAGTCCCGGAGGTGAGCATAATGGCGGATTCCAGTCTTTTGAAAGACGGGAAGCCCTTTTTTGTGCCGGACTTTGCCTCGCGGATAAGCATAGCCCCTGCGGTAGTATTCCGTATCAGCAGGCTTGGGAAAAACATCGCGCGCAAATTTGCCCGCCGCTACTACGACGGCATTGCGATGGGAGCGGCGCTTAAAGCCGAAGGAATCGAAGGGGCGGCAGACAGCGCACTGCACCGCTCGTTTGACGGCTCGGCAGTTTTGGGCGAATTTGTCGATGCCGAAGTAGCCCTTGGCGCCTTGTTCTCGATGAGCATAGGCGGGAAAGAGGTGGCATCGGGCAGAATTCCCGACGAAGATGCCATTGCCGGCATCATAGAGTACCTGAGCCGCTACATGACATTCAAGATTGGTGACTTGATATACTGCATATATGAAGAATCTGAGATGGAGATGCAACCCGAACTGCATTTCTCGGCATCGATAGGCGAAACCAAGTCGCTAATGTTCAAATCGAAATAAACTACAGATTATGAGATACCTAACTAAACTATTATTGTTATTAGCCGTGATACTCGGCATGTCGGCGACAGCATTTGCGCTCGACAAATCGTTCTACGCAGCCCATTCCAAGCTCGCCGAAGGGCGTTGGGTGAAGGTAAAAGTGAGCACAACCGGTGTTCAAGAGTTGAGTTTTGAAGCACTTGCGGCATTTGGATTCAACGATCCCTCGAAAGTGAAGGTGTTTGGCTACGGAGGAAAAGTGCTCCCGGAAATCTTGAGTAAAGACCACACCGACGACTTGAGCCAGGTAGCCACCTCGACAATCGGGAATAAATTGTATTTCTACGGAGTGTCGGGCCGCAACGTAACTGCGTTTAACATCAAAACCGACTCGCCTCGCATCATCCCCGACAACAACCCCTATTCGCTGGTGGGATATTATTTCCTCACCGACGATGAGGGATATGAAGCGCTGCCCATGAGCGTGCTCGACAACGAAGACGACGGCAGCACTGTCGTTGAAAACTGCTATGACTACAGCGGACACGAGGTGGATATCCTCAACCCGGGACTCACCGGCAAGGTGTTCCTTGGGGAGAATGTCAAAGACAACAACCCGCTGGAAATTGAGATGCCGATGCCCGGCATTGTTGACGCCACCAACATGATGGTGTGCAGCAACATCGGTGTAGTGTGCTCATCGACAAGCTATTTCACAATGAAAGTGAATGGCGAGAATGTAACCTACACAGCCAATGCCAACAAGATATCGTCGATTTCATCGGACTATCAATATTACATTCCGGGAGTAGCCTACACCACATTCACCCCCACCCCCGGCAACCTAAAAGAGGACACAAAAGTGGAAGTGGGTCTCACCTCCAGCGGAGCAATTGAGGCTGCCTACTTGGATTATGTGTATATCCGCTACACACGCCAATTGGGAATCACCGACAAAGAGAATCAGGCACGCGCCTTTGTGCAATATTACACCGACAACACCCGTCTCTCGCTCAACAATGTGGATGAGAACACCGTATTGTGGTTTGTAGGTGAAGAGAGCGACATACTCACCCAGCCTGTTCAATATAAAATCAACCTTGAGAAGGGAGAGAGCGGCGAAGCCACCGGCAAAGGCACCTGCACCCCACATCTCAACACAAAAATCGGCAAATCGTCGGATTGGGCAAAATTTGTGATATTCGACCCCACCCGCGAACAATACAAGGCAGAGATCGTGGGCGAAATCGCCAACCAAGACCTCCACGGATTGGAAGTACCCGACATGGTGATAATCACCACCGACGCACTGCTTGAAAAAGCGAAGATAATCGCCGACTACCACATCAAGAACGACAATATGAGCGTTGAGGTAATCGACCATCAACTCATTTTCAACGAATTCTCATCGGGAACCCCCGACGCATCGGCATACCGCCGCTTGGGCAAAATATTCTACGACCGCGACAGCAACAAATTCAAATATGTGTTGCTCTTTGGAGCCGGGTCGTATGACAACTGCGGAATCGGCGACAACGCCGCATCGACACGCCTGCTCACCTATCAGAGCGAGTGGTCGCAAGAAGAGACACGCTCCTACACCACCGACGACTTCTTCACATTCTACGACGAATCGGCTTACGCACGCCACTCACTCGACAAGATGCGCGTGGCAATCGGCCGTATGCCGGTAGCAACCCCCGAGGAGGCACAAAGCGCGATAGACAAACTGTTTGAATACCAAAACAGCGACAACGGCTATTGGCGCAACCGCATGATGATATTCACCGACATGGGCGAGGAAGATCTCTTCACCTATCAAGCCGAAGGAGTGCAGAAACTCGTGAACGACTCGCTTGGTTTGGCACACCACATAGACAAAATGTACACCGAGATATTCAACACCTATATCCCGGAGACAGGCAGTTATCCATCGGAGGAGGTAATCGCATCGATGCTCAAATCGGGCAACATATTCGCCACCTACATCGGTCATGGCAGCCCCGAGTTCCTCTCCAAAACCAAGCATATATGGTCATGCCCATCGGTGCAAAAGACCACCTACAAATATCTGCCAGTATTCTCGCTCGCCACATGCGACGTGGCACGCTTTGACAGCGGCAGCCGCGGCATTGCCGAACAGATGTTCCACATGCGCCATGGTGGAGCGATAGCGCTGCTTGCCTCGACACGCACCGTGTATGCCACCGAAAACGACATGCTCAACCGCGCATTTATCCGCGCCCTCTTCACCCCCAATGCCGACGGCACACACCGCACTGTAGGCGAGGCTGTGCAATTGGCTAAAAACTCGTTTGTGAAATCATCGCTCAACAAACTCAACTTCATTCTCCTCGGCGACCCGGCAATGAAAGTAAAATTCCCGGAAAATCGCATAGCAGAGTGCAAAATCGACGGCACGGCAGCCGGCGAAGCCACAATTCTGCCAATGACAGAGGTGGTTATCAGCGGCGTTGTCAACAATGCCGAGGGGAGTGTGGATGACACATTCGATGGCACAATCACCGCCGCAATCTACGACAGAGCGACAAAATATCGCGACATCACCATAAGCAACAACCTCCCCACCGTGTCGTCGTATATCCGCAACGAGTTGCTCGGCAAGGTGACAGGCGAAGTGAAGAAAGGACAATTTGAACTCAAATTCACAGTGCCAGCATCGGGCAACAGCAGCAGCGACGACAACACCGTTGTTCTCAACCTGTATGCGGCAAGCGACAAGGGCGAGATTGTGAACGGAATGGCGAGCGGCATCACATTTGGAGCCTACGACGCAACAAAGGCAATTGCCGACGACAACGCTCCCGCCATTGAGGAGATGTGGATTAACAGCACCGACTTTGAAAACAACAGCAAGATTGCCGAAACCGCAACACTTTACTTCCGTGTGAGCGACAAAGAGACCGGAATCGGCACCGGCACACTCGGAATCGGCACCGGAGTGTCGCTTGTGCTCGACGAGAAGATATCGTTGAACGCAGCCGGCAGCTTTGAATTCAACTCGGCAACCCAAACCGGCGAAGCCGAAATCGACCTCACCAACTACCTCAGCGAAGGCTTCCACACCGCACGCCTCACGGTATCGGACATCAAAGGGAACCACACCGACAAAGTGCTCGGCTTCTACTTCACCCCCAAGAAGCACACAGTGGAGATTGCAACTGCCGAGGAAACCATAAGAGACAAAGCCAACTTCACCATCACCGGCGAAGGATTTGACTCGGCAACATACACCATATATGTAACCGACCAGGCAGGTAAAACACTTTGGCACAAAGCCATCAGCGCCACCACGCTCGAATGGGATATGAAACTTGCCAACGGCACCCGTCTCGCTCCCGGAGTTTACAACTATTATGTAACAGCCATCGAAGGCGCCGCAACCGCCGGCTCGGCAATCAACACAATGGTAGTAATGAAATAATATCCACCACCTATATTTGCAAAGAGGCTGCTTCGGCAGCCTTTTTGTTTTCTGCACGCTTATTTTCATGGGGTTCTTCGTTTTTTTGTGGCTTTTTGTGGGCTTCTGTGGGTTTCTGTGGGTTTTTGTGAGCAAAATTACAACCGCGCGGGGCTGAATTTTTGCAAAATGCGCAGGAATCTGCGATTTAACCGGATTTTAACGTTGAGATATTTGATTGCTATTTGGTTGATATCTAAAAAGAAATATATATTACCACCAATAAGTTGTTGGTATTTACAAAATAATAACTACTTTTGGGAAACGAATATAATTGAGAAAGAGTGCCAACATGACGAAAGAAGAAATAATTGATCAAATGCGTATAAACGCCGAATGTGGGGTTTTAGGTGATCTTAAGGAATACCTATCATATTCTTCAGCCAATCCAGAAAGACATTTTGTCAAGACCGACAATGCCTTTACGCGAAAAGCACGACTACTGCAAGCCATCCGCCGATGGCAGTCGGGAGCAGAATGTGGCTCGTTTGAAAGGAAAGGCATAACCTACTTTCATCCTAATTTATCTGTTGGAGGAGAGCAAAGCGGTTGCAATTTCCTTCATCCGGTAATATTCAATTATGCAAAATTCCGAGTTCGTAACAAGAAAGCATACGAAACAATTGAAGAAGAACGATTGTTCAACAATTTTCTTTCAAGCCAGCCAATGGCATTCAATCTATTTGTACCCTTGATGGAAATTATCAAGTGCGAAGAGGGAGAAAAGCGTCTTGCTTCGGCAATATCAAAACTTCTCGACCCTAATGAAGTTCTTGGGATTGAGCGCATCTATGATGTTGGATTGGAGTTTATTCCCGACTATTATAGCAAATGCCTTAATGACAGAACTGCTATGGATGCCTATATGCGATACACACGACCAGACGGGAAAAGAGGCATAATAGCTATCGAGACCAAATACACTGATAAGTTGGGAACAAATCAGGCTTCAAACCCATCTACCGCAATTAAAGCTGCAACAGAAATAGAATCGATTGCGGAGTTGTTTACCGAAGAAGGGAAATCGGGTATAAAATCGGGAATATCATATTAAGCCAAGTTTATCGCAACTTCTTGCTGACCGAGACTGTGAGAGTGTATGAGCATCTAAGCGACTCCATGTCTATAGTGCTTGCACCAAAAGAAAATAACAGCAATCTGAATGATGAAGAACAACTTAAACACATTCTTAAAAATGAATACCGCTATAAATTCCAAGCCAAAACTCTTGAAATATTCGTTGATTCAATCATAAAAGAGTTTCCCGAAGAAGAAATTTTTAAGCGATTTAAACACCGCTACCTCGATTTTAGAACCGCAGAATGGTTGCTCAAAGGCTCTAACCATTAGCGATTCAACAAGTTGGGATAAAAAAAGACATCTTTCTCCGGAGCCAACACCAATCTTTAGATTTCTTTTTGTGGGCAAAATTACAACCGCGGGGAGTGGAATTTTTGCAAAATGCGCGAGAATCTGCGATTTAACCGGATTTTAACGCTGGGATAGTAGTATCTTTGCGGAAAAACGTCTGGAAAGAGGTGAGGCATAAGTGATAGACATGTATTTTCACATGGTGATAAGCGTGGGTGCACAAGGCGGTGGTAGGGACGTGAACGAAACATGATACACAATGAAAAAAGTATGAATTATATCGATTCAATTATCTAAAAGTAGGGCCAATAGGTTGTTGATTGCTTCGTCTTCGCTTTGGGCGGAGTGAGGGGGATTTTCGGGGGTTATGTCTGACTTTTTACAGAAAATTGTGGTTTATATGTCTGACTTTTTACGGGAATCGACTATTTATATTTCTGATTTTTTACGGATTTTTGCGGTTTTTATGTCTGATTTTTTACGAAAATTACTATCTTTGCAAAGATAAATATATAATTCATCGGCACTTAACTCTTGAGGCATGAATAAAAAGTATTATAACAGAAATATTGACAAATATTTAGTTGAATGGAAAGATGATTCCAACCGGAAGCCTTTGCTATTGCGCGGAGCCAGACAAGTGGGAAAATCATCGGCAGTTCGCAATTTTGCAAAGCATTTTAAATACTATATTGAGGTGAATTTTGAGCGAGATACCGAAATCGCCACCTTATTCACCGGGAATCTAAGGCCCAAAGAGATAGCAAGCAGACTTGGTGTATATTATGGAGTACCTGTGATACCCGGGAAAACACTTATATTTTTTGATGAAATCCAATCGTGCGTGAAAGCAATCCATAGTTTGTGGTTTTTCTATGAGGATTACCCCGAACTGCACATAATAGCAGCGGGTTCGCTACTCGAATTTGCCCTTAAAAAGATGGAATCGTTTGGGGTTGGACGCGTGCGCTCTCTATTTATGTATCCGATGTCGTTTGACGAGTTTTTGATAGCAACCGGGCATGAATTATGGTTGAAAGAGAAGCAAGATTGCAGTCCGACAAAACCGGTATTTGAATCGCTTCATAACAAATTAGTGGAGGCATTTCGCAATTACTTGCTAATAGGCGGAATGCCGGAGGCGGTATCGATGTGGGTATCAACGGGAGATTATCTTAAATGCAACCAAATACACATGGATATCATCCAAACATACGAAGATGATTTTTCGAAATACGAGAGGCGTGCCGACCCATTGCTATTGCGCAACACATTACACAGCATAATAAATCAAGTGGGTGGAAAATTCGTATTCAGCAATGTAGAAGGTGGATACCGCACCGACAAAGTGAAAGAAAGTCTCGAATTGCTTGAGAATGCCGGACTGATATGCCCGGTGATACACAGTGCGTCAAACGGGCTCCCATTAGGAGCAGAAATAAACAGTAAATTTATAAAATACCTATATCTCGACAGTGGATTATTATTGAGTATGCTCGGAATAGGTAACACAGCATCGCAATCGCTATTTAAAGAGACACTGATGGGGAATATGACAGACCTTGTGAACAAGGGGCATATAACGGAAATGGTCGCAGGAACCGAGATATTGAAATACAGCAATCCCAACCAAAGGCAAAGCCTCTATTATTGGCAGAATCTATCACGAGGAGCTCAAGCCGAGGTTGACTATGTAATAGCCAAGGGGATGAAAGTTGTGCCGATAGAGATAAAATCGGGCACAAAAGGGTCGATGAAGAGTATGTATCAATTTATGGAGAATAAAGGGGTTGATTATGGCATTCGATGTTCTCTTGAGAATTTTGGAAGGGTTGGGAATGTAGATGTGATTCCGGTGTATGCGCTGGCGTGCTTGTTTGAGGGGAGATAGCGGGGGAGAAAAGAAAAATCACGGGGGAATGCAATAAATTGAAGTTTTTTGAGTTATTTAGATATGTGTAGTTTGTAATTTTATATCGAAATGACAAAGAAAGTTTATATATTGTGCATCATGGCGATGCTGGCTGTTCTTCCTGCTGTGGCAGAGGACAATAAAAACGATTTCAACCCGGTGAGCACGGGCGTGGTGTCGCTCGGAATTACCCCCGACGCGCGCGGTGCGTCGCTCGGCGATGCGGGCGCTGCGACCGACCCCGATGTGAACTCGCAATTCTGGAACACATCGAAATACGCGTTTGCGTATTCACAGGCGGGTGTGTCGCTCAGCTACACCCCGTGGCTCCGCAAACTTGTAAATGACATTTTCCTTGCCAACCTCTCGGGATACTGGAAACTGGGGAGCGGCGACAACCAAGCTATCAGCGCCAGCCTCCGCTATTTCTCGCTCGGCGAAATTTCGATGACCGACAATGAGGGGAATCTGCAATCGTCGATCAACCCTTACGAGATGGCGTTTGACCTCGGCTATTCGCGCAAACTCTCGGAGAAATACTCGATGGGTGTGGCATTGCGCTACATCTACAGCAACCTTGCCTACAACGACGCAGCGTCGGGCGAGGAACAGAAGGGCGGCTCGGCTTTTGCCGCCGATATCAACGGCTACTTCACCACCTACCCGGTTATCGGGCGCAGCGAGTGCCAATGGTCGTTTGGATGGAACATCTCGAACATCGGTACCAAGATTTCGTACAACGGCGGCAACGATGTGGCGTTCCTCCCGACCAACCTCAAGATTGGTACCACATTCACATTCCCGATTGCCGACTACAACAACCTGTCGTTCTCGCTCGACTTGAACAAACTACTTGTGCCGACACGCCCTCGCCTTTCGGACTACGAGGACGACCCCGAAGGACAAGCAAAATATGAGGATGACCTCCAGGAATGGAAAGACATGTCGCCGATAAGCGGTATCTTCAAGTCGTTTACCGACGCACCGGGTGGCGCATCGGAGGAGTTGAAGGAAATCAACTACTCGATAGGCGCGGAATACTCCTACAACCAGCAATTTTTCCTTCGCGCCGGCTACTTCCACGAGAGCGCAATGAAGGGTAACCGCCAATATTTCGGTTTCGGAGCCGGTTTCTCGCTTAACGTGGTGAAACTCGATGCTTCCTATATGATTGCGACAGCGCAAAGCAGTCCGCGGGACCAAACACTGCGTTTCACCCTCACATTTGACATGGATGGGCTGAAAGACATCCTCGGACGACGCTAAACCGACACAGCCATGGGATGCAAGATAAGAGTGGGAATGGGATTTGATGTTCACCGTCTTGTAGAAGGGCGCGAACTGTGGATAGGCGGAGTGAAAATCGAGCACAGCAAAGGTTTGCTCGGACATTCCGACGCCGATGTGGTGATTCACGCGCTTTGCGACGCGATGCTCGGAGCCGCCAACTTGCGCGACATCGGCTTCCACTTCCCCGACAAAGACCCGAAATATAAAGGAATAGACAGCAAGAAACTACTTGCCGAAGTGAAAGAACTTCTCGCCGGCGAAGGGTGGCAACTCGGCAATGCCGACATCACCATCTGCGCCGAGGAGCCCAAAATGAATCCCCACATCCCCGCGATGCAACACGCAATGGCGCAATGTGTGGGATGTCCCGACGAGGACATTTCGATTAAGGCTACAACAACCGAAAAACTCGGCTACACAGGTCGAGGCGAGGGAATCGCAGCCTATGCCACCGTGCTCATTGAGCGCAAATAGAAAAATAACACAACACGATATGAAACGATTTATCATCGCCGCACTTGCGGCAGTTGTGGCATTAAGCCTCAACGCCCAATCAACCGACAAGAAGAGTGCTACAAAGGATGGACCTTGGATTGAAGTGAACGGAGGTGTGAGCATCTCGAGCCTCAGCCGCATGAAAGACCACACAGGATGGCACCTTGCGGCAATGTTTGAAACTGCAGCCAACAACAAGGGGGTGTATGTTAATACCGGCATCGCATACCGATTTAGAGGGGCGAGCGTAGTGGAATACAGCCAGCGAGAGGATATCAACTACCACGCAATGGAACTTCTTGTGAACTTAGGCTACCGCTACCGCTTCAACAAGAAAATTGCGGTTTTCGGCGAATTAGGACCGTATCTCGCATATTGTTTCGGAGGGAAAACACATGTGCGCCGCGGCGACTGGTATGACAAGGAGTATGACACATTCAGCGATGATGTTCCACTCAACCATTTCGACGGCGGCATGGGAATAAAAGTGGGAGCAGAACTATTTGGGCGAATACCGATTTCGGCAGGATATATGTTTGGATTCCGCGACATGGGATCGAATTTTGATTATGAGCGCAACTTCACTTGCCTTACCGTTTCGGTAGGGTACCGATTTAAATTATAACAGCGATGAAAAAGATTATTGCAATGCTGCTTGTGGCAGTGACCACACTCTGCGCAAGCGCAAAAGGAGAACAGTACATGACCCTTGAAGGAGGTGTGGGCGTTGCGAGCATGAGCAAACTCGACTCGCGCACCGGTTTCCACCTTGGTGCAATCGCCGAGTTTCCACTCGCCAATGTAGATGACGGCGGATATGTAAATATCGGAGTGTTATTCAAACTCAAAGGCGCGGAGAAAGAATACAGCGGACTCGAAGCCAAAGTGAACCAATACTGCTTCGAGGTGCCGTTGCACATAGGCTATCGCTACCGCTTCAACAACGGATTTGCCCTCTTTGGCGAAATGGGACCCTATTTCGGGATCGGATTGTTTGGCAAGACCTGGGCAAAGTCGGGAAGCGAGAAAGTGAAAGCCGACACCTACAGCGACCTGGGCGGAGTGAAGCGCTTCGACTTCGGCATGGGCTTCAAGATAGGAGCCGAAGTGGCAGGATGCGTTCCGATAGCGATAGGATATGATTTCGGCGTGCTCAATGCTAACAAAGACGGCGAGCCTGCGATGCGGAACAGCTACCTGTCGTTCTCGGTAGGCTACCGATTCAAGCTGTGAGTATCTCCTCCGGCAGCCAATGCACGGAGCTGATTGTAAGGAACGAGGAAGAAATCGCGGTCGCGCAAGTGGCGATGCGGCACAGTGAGCGCGGCTGAATCGAGCACCACACCGTCGATGTCCATGATGTCGATATCCACAATGCGGTCGGCATACGAGCCATCGGGATTGCGGTGGCTGAGCGGCGAGATATTGCGCTCGATGCGCTTCACGGTGTCGAGGATATCCTCGGGAGCGAGCGAAGAGCGGACAAGCACCCCGATATTGAGGAACATATTGGGAGAGGAGAAGCCCCAAGGCTCCGACTCCACAATGTCGCTGCGCAAGGCATGGCAGCCAAAAGCCGCCTCTATCTCCGAGATAGCCCTTTCGATATTCGCGACGCGGTCGCCGAGATTTGTTCCGATATTAAGATAGACATTCATGAGAAAACAAAAGCGGCTGCACACCACGAGATGAGCAGCCGCAAATATTTGTAACCTTAGAGAGATTTCTTGATTTCCACTTCCTCGTAGGCTTCGATAACGTCGCCCACCTTCACATCGTTGTAGCCGGCGATGTTAAGACCGCAATCGTATCCGAGAGCCACCTCCTTCACATCGTCCTTGAAGCGCTTGAGGCTACCAAGTTCGCCTGAATAAACCACGATACCATCGCGGATGAGGCGCACCTTGCAGCTGCGCTTGATTTTGCCATCGCGGACGATAGCACCGGCGATAGTGCCCACCTTCGAGATGTGGTAGGTTTGGAGCACTTCGGCATTTCCGACCACCTCCTCCTTGATTTCGGGAGCGAGCATACCTTCCATAGCCGATTTCACATCCTCGATAGCGGCATAGATGATAGAATAGAGGCGGATTTCGACACCCTCACGCTCGGCAGCCTTCTTGGCAGCGCCCGAAGGACGCACCTGGAATCCGATGATAACGGCATCGGAAGCGGCAGCGAGTGTAACATCGCTTTCGCTGATAGCACCCACAGCCTTGTGGATTACGTTCACCTGGATTTCCTCGGTGGAGAGTTTAATCAACGAGTCGCTGAGAGCCTCGATAGAGCCATCCACGTCGCCTTTGACGATGATGTTGAGCTCCTTGAAGTTGCCGATAGCGCGACGGCGACCGATTTCCTCGAGGGTGAGGTGAGTTTGAGTGCGGAGACCGAGTTCGCGTTGCAACTGTTCGCGCTTGTTGGCGATTTCGCGCGCCTCTTGCTCGGTGTCCATCACGTTGAACTTGTCGCCGGCAGTCGGGGCGCCGTTAAGACCGAGGACGAGAGCCGGAGCAGAAGGACCTGCCTCCTTGATGCGCTGGTTGCGCTCGTTGAACATTGCCTTCACCTTACCGTAGTGAGTACCTGCGAGGATGATGTCGCCCACGCGGAGCGTACCTGTCTGCACGAGGAGAGTAGCGACATAGCCGCGACCCTTGTCGAGCGACGACTCGATGATAGAGCCGACTGCCTTGCGGTTGGGGTTAGCCTTGAGGTCGAGCATTTCGGCTTCGAGGAGCACCTTTTCCATGAGCTCATCCACACCGATACCCTTCTTGGCTGAGATTTCCTGCGACTGATATTTACCGCCCCAATCCTCGACGAGGTAGTTCATATTAGCGAGTTCCTCCTTGATTTTTTCGGGGTTTGCGGCAGGCTTATCGATTTTGTTGATAGCGAAGATGATAGGCACGCCGGCAGCGCTTGCGTGGTTGATAGCCTCGACAGTTTGAGGCATCACATTGTCGTCGGCAGCGACGATAATGATAACGATGTCGGTAACCTTGGCACCGCGGGCACGCATAGCGGTGAAAGCCTCGTGACCCGGGGTATCGAGGAACGTGATGCGGCGACCGTCAGCGAGTTTCACGTTGTAGGCACCGATGTGCTGGGTGATACCACCGGCCTCACCGGCAATCACGTTGGCATTGCGGATGTAGTCGAGCAACGA
>JBJEKB010000142.1:0-15188 GCA_051878395.1 Muribaculaceae bacterium | reverse complement strand
TTTATTTCGTTTAGCAATGATTTATGCTTATCCCCACTAGATTTCCGCTGAGCCAGATTTGTTGCAAAACGAACTCATAAAGATGTTCCCGGCTCAGAAAGAGACATTCGACTACATATTTGTGTTTGTAGAAAACTATCTCGGGCACTCTTCAGGTGGAATATTTCTCGGAATCGGCATTATATTCCTGCTGTTCACGCTCTATGGGCTCATGAGCAATGTGGAGAACACTTTTAACCAGATTTGGGGTGTGCGCGAGGGGCGCAAACTGTTCCGCAAGGCTGCCGACTATGCTGCGCTGTTCTTTATTCTACCTATCATTATAATATGCCAGGCGGGTGTGTCGATTTTCATCAAAACTTTCATGGAAGATTCGCTCTTCTCGCCGGTGGTGTCGGCTCTCATCAACATATCGCCGTTTTTGCTCTCGTGGATGTTTTTCACGGCGGCATTTGTCCTCATTCCAAACACTAAAGTGAAATTCCGCAATGCGATTGTGGCAGGTATCATTTCGAGCGTGGGATTTCAAGTGCTCCAATGGTTGTTCATCACCGGGCAAGTGTATGTGTCGAACTACAACGCCATATATGGTAGTTTCTCCTTCATTCCGTTGCTCATGGTGTGGGTGCAACTCACCTGGATGATAACCCTCGGAGGTGTGGTCCTCTCCTACTCCACCCAAAACATTTTCGCATTCAATTTCCACAACCACATCGAAGACATTTCGGTTAAATACAGCCACTTCATCACCCTCATGGTGCTCGCCATAATTGTACGCCGCTTTGCACAAAACGGAAAGCCATATTCCATCCAAGAGATTTCGGAACGCTACAATCTTCCGCTCCGCCTTGTGAATATGATAATCCACCGCCTGCAAGATGCCAACCTGGTGTCGATGCTCAACGAAGACGAGAACGGGGTGAGCCGATTCGTGCCCGCCACCGACATCAACCGCTATTCTGTCGCGATGGTCAACAAGACGGTTTATTCGATGGGCAAACTCTCGTTCCTATCTTCATTTGATGCTGAGTACAAGTCGTCTATGGCTGAATTCACATCGCTTTGCAACGATTTCGAGAACATAGGCGCCGACTCCTATCTCAAAGACTGGGACATTCCTTTGAAATAAAACAATCGACGGGACCATCCTCATCGGAACAGCCCCGCCGATATTAACATCTAAAACACTTTATTTTAGTTCAGCTAAATACTTGAGGAACATATAGATAAAATTATCATTCGCTTCTATAACCATTGTTGATTTATCAACATCCGAGGCGCTGCCATAGATATTAAACGTCATACCGTTGGAATCACCGCCGAAATTGAGGTGTGAATAACTTAGTGATAAGGATTTACCGAAATTATCCTTTATATATGGCATTTCGGAGAGTTTCTTGGAGTCGGCAGTTTTATCATCCAATTCGTTGCTCAGATAGATGTAATCTTTATCGCAGATTATCGCAATATCGCCCATCTCATAGCCATCCTCTCGAGGAGTCACGAACATGCCCAAACCTGTAGCAACCAAAGTTTTGTCGATTGTGGGCTTGGGGTCTTTGCATTTTATAGCCAACTGGAATCCGTATTCATCGATAGCCTCTAATGTAAACACAATCGGGCCATTGATTTGCGCGACAAAATCATATATCGCATTTATCTGCTCCATGGTAAGCCTCACTATGTCTTTATACATGGTGAGGAGGTCTCTTAACTCTTGAATTTTTGCGAGTTCCGCACCATCGATAGAGAACATTGTGACGATATCTTCGGCATACATTTTCGCCGGGATTTCACAACTCGGCTTGACAAACACCTTTTCGAGATAGCCTTTTATCTGGCTGTTATCGGCATAATCCACCTTGCTTTTAGCCTCGAATTTGTTACCTTCGATATTTACGCTCATCGACACGGTCTTGAACATACCACTCACCATCCCTACACCGGTTGCCACATAAGGGTCGGTTCTCAATTCATTCGAGAGCGAAGTTATTAACTTGTCGATATCGGCGGCAATAACCAAATCACCGCTATTGTCGATTATTGAGGCGAGTTGGTTGCCGTTCCAATCCGAATCCCCTTTGAAATATTTCTTTGCAACCGCGTCGATGTCGCCGAGATGGTAGGGGGCAAGAATCATGAGCACATTGTCCTTATAGTAGAAGGAGATCTGACGCTCTTTCAAAGCTCGTATTCCATCGCCAATCGACTCGATTTTGCCTTTAAATTCGTCGATAGACTCAAGGAAACCATTTGCAGGAATCACAAGACCCATCTCAACATCATCCGCGCAAGCGAAGAAATAGGCATCCTTGTCATAATCGATATCCAATGCACGAAGTTTTTCCACCGCAGGGGTGTTCTCTACTCCCGACAGCAACTCGGGATGCTTAACAATCTCAGCCTCCACCTTGTTTTTCAAAGAATTGACATCTACTTTTGCCAAGACACTCGCATCGGTGGGCACATACTTTAACAATTCATTTCGGTTGCCACAAGAGGTAAATAAAAGGGCAATCGCCAAGACGATAAAAAAACAATATTTCTTCATAACATATTAATTTGTGATGATAGTGCAAATATACTCTTTTTTTGCTAAATTTGCATCGAAATTTCAAAACTCTACAAAAAATTTTTTTATATGGCAGAAAACGCTTTGTTGCAACGACTCGAAGGAATCGACGCAAGGTTTGAGGAAATATCCACCTTAATCACCGACCCTTCGGTTATCGCCGACATGAAACGTTACGTTAAATTAAGCAAAGAATACAAGGATCTTGAAAAACTCCTACATACCACAAACAAATACCGCCGACTGCTGCGCGGAATAGACGAAGCAAGAGAGGTGCTCGCTTCCGAGACCGACGACGACTTGCGAGAACTCGCCAAGGAGGAACTCGAAACCAACACTGCCGCAATTCCGGCTGTCGAAGAGGAGATTAAATTGCTTCTAATCCCCGAAGACCCCGAGGACGACCGCAACGCCATTGTTGAAATTCGCGGCGGAACAGGCGGCGACGAGGCTGCCATCTTTGCCGGCGACCTCTTTAGAATGTATGTAAAATATTGCGAGGCAAAAGGCTGGAGCGTGAGTGTGTCGAGTTGCACCGAAGGCTCGGCAGGCGGCTACAAGGAGATTATTTTCACCGTTACCGGAGAGAAGGTGTATGGCACCATGAAATATGAGAGCGGTGTGCACCGCGTGCAACGTGTCCCGGCTACCGAAACTCAAGGACGTGTGCACACATCGGCGGCTTCGGTTGCCGTTCTCCCCGAGGCTGAACCTTTCGATGTCGAAATCAACGAGGGTGAAATCAAGTGGGACACATTCAGAAGCGGCGGTGCCGGCGGACAGAATGTGAACAAGGTGGAATCGGGTGTTCGCCTCCGCTATATGTGGAAAAATCCCAACACCGGCGTTACCGAGGAGATTCTTATCGAGTGTACCGAAACACGCGACCAACCGAAGAACAAGGAGCGCGCCCTCACTCGTCTCCGCTCGTTTATCTACGACAAAGAGCACCAAAAATATGTCGATGACATCGCCTCACGACGCAAGACAATGGTCTCTACCGGCGACCGCTCGGCTAAGATTCGCACCTACAACTATCCGCAGGGCAGAATCACCGACCACCGCATCAATTACACCATCTACAACCTCTCGGCTTTCATGGATGGCGACATCCAAGACTGCATCGACCACCTGATTGTGGCAGAAAATGCCGAGAAACTCAAAGAAAGCGAATTATAACCCCTCAAATCCAAAATACTGTATGAACAAAGAGCAATTAATTAAAAGCATAAAGGCAAAGAAGTCGTTCTTGTGCGTTGGCCTCGACCCCGACACCTCCAAAATGCCGGAATCGCTCAATGGCGACCTTTTTGAGTTTAACAAACGAATAATCGACGCCACAGCCGACTATGCTGTTGCCTTCAAGCCCAATCTTGCATTCTACGAGTCGCAAGGCTTGGCAGGCTACAAGGCATTTGAGGACACAATCAACTATATCCGCAGCCACTACCCCGACATTTTCATCATTGCAGACGCCAAACGAGGCGACATAGGCAACACATCGAAGATGTATGCCCACTCATTTTTCGAGGTGATGGATGTTGACGCACTCACCGTGGCACCCTATATGGGCGAAGACAGTGTAACTCCATTCCTCGGCTACGATGGCAAATGGGTGATACTCCTCGCGCTAACATCCAACAAAGGCTCGCAGGACTTCCAATTCACAACCGACAACGACGGCACACCGATTTTCGAGAAAGTGCTCACCAAGTCGCAAGAATGGGGCAATGCCGGAAACATGATGTATGTCGTGGGAGCGACCCAAGGGAAAATGTTTGAAAACGTGAGGGCTATCGTGCCCAATCACTTCCTGCTCGTTCCCGGTGTGGGAGCACAAGGCGGAAGCCTGCAAGAGGTGGCAAAATATGGAATCACCAAAGAGTGCGGACTTCTTGTAAACTCGTCGCGCGGCATCATCCATGCCTCAAAAGGAGCCGATTTCGACACAGTGGCTCGCGCCAAAGCACGCGAATTACAAGAGGAAATGGCAGAAATTCTTCAAAATTACGGTATTATTGATGCGAAATAGCATTTATAATGCTTTTATTACGAAAAATTTCGCCAAAACTGCGCCTCAAGTACAAATATTTTCACTAATTTTGTAACACTTATTCCAAGACTATTTTTAACCAAAAATATTTTCAATATGATGACAATTGACAAATACAATTTTGCAGGTAAGAAAGCCATCGTTCGCGTGGACTTCAATGTACCTTTGAAAGATGGTAAAATCACAGACGACACTCGCATCCGCGGTGCGCTCCCCACTCTCAAACTCATCCTTGAGAAAGGTGGTTCTCTCATCATCATGTCTCACATGGGCAAGCCAAAAGGCAAAGTTAAACCCGAACTTTCACTCGGTCAAATCGTTGACGCCGTGTCTGCCGCACTTGGCACTCCGGTGAAATTTGTCAACGACTGCATGAAAGCCGACGCAGAAGCTGCCGCCCTCAAACCGGGCGAAGTGCTCCTCCTCGAAAACCTCCGTTTCTATCCCGAAGAGGAAGGCAAACCCGTAGGTCTCGACAAAGGCACTCCCGAATATGATGAAGCAAAGAAAGCTCTTAAAGCGACTCAAAAAGAATTTGCCAAGAAACTTGCTTCGTATGCCGACTGCTGGGTAATGGACGCATTTGGTACCGCTCACCGCAAACACGCTTCTACAGCCGTTATCGCCGACTACTTCGATGCCGACAACAAGATGCTCGGTCTCCTCATGGAGAAAGAAGTTAAGGCTGTTGACAATGTGCTCAACAACATCCAACGCCCCTTCATCGCTATCATGGGTGGCTCGAAGGTATCTTCAAAAATCGGTATCATCGAGAACCTCCTCGGCAAGGTGGACAAACTCATCCTCTGCGGTGGTATGACATACACATTTGCTAAAGCTCACGGCGGCGAAATCGGTAAATCTATTGTAGAAATGGACAAACTCGATGTAGCTCTCGGCGTTGAGGAACTTGCAAAGAAAAACGGTGTTGAACTCGTTATGGCTCCCGATGCAGTGTGCTGCGAAGACCTCGATTTCGGCACAATGACAATTAAAGAAGGTGCAAAAATCGAAGTTTATCCTTCGGATGCAATTCCTGCCAACATGGAAGGTCTCGATGCAGGTCCCGCGGCTCAAAAAGCATTTGCCGAAGCAATCAAAGGCTGCAAGACTATTCTTTGGAACGGTCCTGCCGGTGTATTTGAATGCGACGACTTCACTGCCGGCTCACGCGCAATTGGCGACGCAATCGCACAGGCAACTGCCGAAGGCGCATTCTCGCTCATTGGTGGTGGCGACTCAGTTGCATGCTGCACCAAATTTGGCTTGACCGACAAGGTTTCTTACATCTCAACCGGTGGTGGTGCACTCCTCGAGGCTATCGAAGGAAAAGTGCTTCCGGGTGTTGCTGCTGTTAAAGGCGAATAATATTGTAAATCAACATAACAGGAGGTCGGCTATGTCGGCCTCCTTTCATAATTTTTCAAGCACTCCCCTAAAACAACAAGACAATCTTAATACGCAACTTTTTAACTAAATTTATTTACCATTAAACCTCATTAAACATTTAATTTGCAGTTATCTAAAGATATTTAGTTAAATTTGCCCGATGCAATAAAATGCTCGCGCATCGTTGCATAACTATGTATTTTTGATTTATTTAGTTACTATATAATCTTAAATTAAATTATGGCAGACAAAAAAGAAAAACTGTTCGACCAATTCCCTCCGGTGTCAACCGAAGAGTGGCGCGCTAAAGTCGAAGCCGACCTTAAGGGTGCCGATTTCAACAAAAAGTTGGTTTGGCGAACAAATGAAGGTTTTAATGTACAGCCGATGTATCGTGCTGAAGACATCAAAGATCTTAAAACCACCGATTCTCTCCCCGGAGAGTTCCCCTATGTGCGTGGAACACGCACCGACAACGACTGGGCAATTTGCCAGGAAATTGTTGTTGATAATGTAGCAGAAGCCAACGCCAAAGCCCTCGACATCTTGGGCAAAGGCATCACAGCCATCGACTTCGTAATCTCTGACGAGAATGTCGATTTCGCAGCCCTCCTCGCCGGTGTGGATGTGAAGAAAGTGCAAGTGAATGTGCGTTGCTGCCCCGGTAAGGCTGTTGCTGTAGCCAAAGCATTCGTTGCTTGCATCAAAGCAGCAAAAGCCGAAGAAGAATTTGTCGGTGCTCTCTATTTCAATCCTTTCAAGCGTCAACTCAAACATGGCGCACAATTCCCCAAAGACATCAAGGAAGTAGCCGTTGAATTGCTCGACGTGGTTAAAGATGTGAAGAAACTCAGAGTTCTCTCTGTTGATTCTTACCTCCTCGGCAACGCAGGCGCTTATATCTACCAAGAACTCGGTTACGCTCTCGCTTGGGGTAACCAATGGATGGAAACCCTCACCGAGGCAGGTGTTCCCGCCGGTGAAGTGGCTAAGCGCATCGTCTTCAACATGTGCGTTTCTTCCAACTATTTCATGGAACTCGCAAAATTCCGTGCCGCTCGCATGCTTTGGGCTCAAATCGTTAAGCAATATCAACCTTGCTGCGAATGTGCTACCAAGATGTGGGTTCACGCCATCACAAGCGAATTCAATCAAACAATCTACGATGCCCACGTTAACCTCCTCCGCTCGCAAACCGAAGCAATGTCGGCTGCACTCGCAGGTGTTAACGCCATCACCGTAGTTCCGTTTGACAAACAATACAAGTTGCCCGACGACTTCTCAGAGCGTCTCGCTCGCAACCAACAACTCCTCCTCAAGGAAGAAAGCCACCTCGACAAAGTTATCGACCCTGCCGGTGGTTCCTACTATGTTGAAACTCTCACCGTTTCAATTGCCAACGAGGCTTGGAAATTGTTCCTCAATGTTGTTGAAGAAGGTGGCTTCGAGGCTATCCTCAATGCAGGCAAAGTACAAGCAGATGTTAACGCAACTGCCGAAAAACGCCACACCGACGTTGCTCGCCGCAAAGAAATCCTCCTCGGCTCGAACCAATACCCCAACTTCAACGAAATCGCCAACAACAAAATCGAACTCGCCGACAAGAAATGCTGCTGCGGCGAAGGCGAAACTTGTGGCGAAGGCGGCTTGAACACCAAGCGTGCCGCAAGCGACTTTGAAGCAGTGCGCCTCGAAACCGAAAACTCAGGCAAACGCCCCAAAGTGTTCATGCTCACAATCGGCAACCTCGCAATGCGTCTTGCCCGCTCTCAATTCTCTGCCAACTTCTTCGGCTGCGCAGGCTACGAAATCATCGACAACCTCGGTTTCAATACCGTTCAAGAAGGTATTGACGCCGCTTTGGCTAAAAACGCCGATGTTGTAGTGCTCTGCTCAAGCGATGACGAATATGCCGCTCTTGCTCCCGAGGCTTTCAAAGCACTCGATGGCAAAGCAGAATTTGTTGTAGCAGGTGCTCCGGCATGTGCCGACGACCTCCGCGCTGTTGGTATCACAGAATTCATCAATGTTCGCAGCAATGTTTTGGAAACACTTAAGGCTTTCAATGCTAAACTATTAAAATAACATCGACAATGAAACCAGACTTTAAAAATATCAATATTGCTTCCGATGCTTTTAATGTTGAGCATGCACCGGTAGCCGAAGGCGATAAGTGGATTACCCCCGAACTTATCCCTGTAAAATCAATCTATACCAAAGACGACCTTGAAGGCTTGGAACACCTCGACTATGTAGCAGGTCTTCCCCCATTCCTCCGCGGTCCTTATAGCGGCATGTACCCAATGCGTCCCTGGACAATCCGCCAGTATGCCGGATTCTCTACAGCAGCAGAAAGTAACGCTTTCTACCGTCGCAACCTTGCTTCGGGTCAGAAAGGTCTTTCGGTTGCATTCGACTTGGCAACACACCGCGGCTACGACGCCGACCACCCGCGTGTAGTAGGTGACGTAGGTAAAGCAGGTGTATCTATCTGCTCGCTCGACGACATGCAAGTGCTCTTCGATGGAATTCCATTGAACAAGATGTCGGTGTCGATGACAATGAACGGCGCAGTGCTTCCGGTTCTCGCATTCTACATCAACGCAGGTCTTGAGCAAGGTGCAAAACTCGAAGAAATGGCAGGTACCATCCAAAACGATATCCTCAAAGAATTTATGGTGCGCAACACCTACATCTATCCACCTAAGTTCTCAATGAAGATTATCGCCGACATCTTTGAGTACACATCTCAAAACATGCCCAAATTCAACTCGATTTCAATCTCGGGTTACCACATGCAAGAAGCAGGCGCAACAGCCGACATCGAATTGGCTTACACCCTCGCCGATGGTCTCGAATACCTCCGCGCAGGTGTCAACGCCGGCATGGATATCGACGCATTCGCTCCTCGCCTCTCATTCTTCTGGGCAATCGGTACCAACTTCTTCATGGAAATCGCAAAAATGCGTGCCGCTCGTATGCTCTGGGCTAAGATTGTTAAACAATTCAACCCCAAGAACCCCAAATCGCTCGCATTGCGCACACACTGCCAGACTTCGGGATGGTCGCTCACCGAGCAAGACCCATTCAACAATGTTGGTCGTACTTGTATCGAGGCAATGGGCGCAGCACTCGGACACACCCAGTCGCTCCACACCAACGCTCTCGACGAGGCAATCGCACTTCCTACCGACTTCTCGGCTCGTATCGCTCGTAACACCCAGATTTATATCCAGGAAGAGACCTACATCACCAAGGAAGTTGACCCATGGGGTGGTTCTTACTATGTAGAGGCTCTCACCGACGAACTTGCACACCGCGCTTGGGAACACATCCAAGAAATTGAGAAACTCGGCGGTATGGCAAAAGCCATCGAAACCGGTCTTCCAAAAATGCGTATCGAAGAAGCCGCTGCACGCACACAAGCACGCATCGACTCGGGCAAGCAGACTATCGTGGGCGTGAACAAATACCGTCTCGAGAAAGAAGACCCTATCGATATCCTCGAAATCGACAACACTCAAGTGCGCAAAGAGCAAATCGAGCGTCTCGAAGCCCTCAAGGCAAAACGCGACCCCGAGGCAGTGAAAGCAGCTCTTGCCGCTATCACAGAATGTGTCAAGACAGGCGAAGGCAACCTCCTCGACCTCGCTGTCAAAGCCGCTGCCGTGAGAGCAACACTTGGTGAAATCTCAGATGCTTGCGAAGAAGTCGTAGGCCGTTACAAAGCAGTAATCAGAACAATTTCAGGCGTGTACTCAGCAGAAACAAAACAAGACCCCGAGTTTGCAAAGGCTCAGGAGTTGTGCGAGAAATTCGCAAAGAAAGAAGGTCGTCAACCTCGTATCATGATTGCCAAGATGGGTCAGGACGGACACGACCGCGGTGCAAAAGTTGTAGCAACAGGCTATGCCGACTGTGGATTCGACGTAGATATGGGTCCTCTCTTCCAAACTCCCGAAGAAGCAGCACGTCAGGCTGTTGAAAACGATGTTCACGTGCTCGGTGTATCATCTCTTGCAGCAGGTCACAAGACCCTCATCCCGCAAGTGATTGCCGAACTCAAGAAACTCGGTCGCGAAGATATCGTAGTAATCGCCGGTGGTGTAATTCCTCCGCAAGACTACGACTTCCTCTACAAGGCAGGCGTTGCAGCAATCTTTGGTCCCGGTAGCCGCATCCCGGCATCAGCAATCAAGATTGTTGAAATCCTCCTCAGCGAAGAATAATCTGAAATAACATTCCACTCAAGAGACTGCCTGACCGCTCGGGCAGTCTCTATTTTTATTGGTGAATTTGAGCATTTTGTGTAATTTTGCATAATAATTTTTGTCAGATATGGAGAATTTTGCCGCAATAGATTTTGAGACAGCCAACTACGAACGCTCCTCGGTGTGCTCGGTGGGGGTGGTAATCGTGCGCGATGGCGAGATTGTGGATTCGTTCTACTCGCTTATTCAGCCGGAGCCTAATTACTACTGCTACCGATGCTCGCAAGTGCATGGATTGTGTTGCGACGACACCGACGATTCCCCGGTGTTCCCCGATGTGTGGGCTCAAATTGAGCCGCTGATCGAAGGTTTGCCGTTGGTAGCTCACAACAAGGCTTTTGACGAAAGTTGCTTGCGAGCCGTGTTCCGGGTTTATCAAATGGATTACCCCGATTATGAGTTTTACGACACTCTGCAAGCGGCTCGCCGCAAAATGCCGCATCTCGAGAACCACCAGCTCCACACAGTTGCCGCGGCGTGTGGCTACTGTCTTGAAAATCACCACCATGCACTCGCCGATGCCGAAGCATGTGCTCAAATTGCAATCGAACTATTGTAAAACTCGAAGAAATGAAAATAGTTATACTTAATGCCAGCCCCCGAAAGAACGGGAACATAGCACAAATGGTTGGCGAGATGTGCAGCGAGGCAGAGCGTCTCGGAGCCGACACCGAGGTGATAGAGGTGCAGAAACTCAATGTACGACCATGCATTGCTTGCATGAAATGCCGCTCCGCCCACGCTTGTATGCTACCCGAGGACGATGCCCAAAGGGTGCTTGAGAAAATCAAGGCGGCAGACGCGCTGATTGTCGCCGCGCCATGCTACTGGGGCAATATGCCGGGCACACTCAAGGTGCTTTTCGACAGAATCGTGTATGGTTTGATGGACGAGAGTCCTCGCGGCATCCCGTTTGGGCTACACAAAGGGAAGCGCTGCGTGCTGGCAAGCTGCTCCACCACGCCTTGGCCGCTCAATATACTCATGCACCAAAGCCACGGAGCAATTCGCGCGCTCAAGGAGGTGTGCCGCTACAGCGGATTCAAAATCGTAGCAACCATCGAGAAGGGTGGCACAAAGCACAACACCACCCTATCAGAGGGAGAGAAGCAGAAATGCCACAAAGCGATAAGGCGGCTTTTACGCTAACTTCTCGATACACTCGACAAATTCTCGCGGGAGAATGATGTTGGGCACCGAGATTGCATCCTTGAACAGCGGAGCGATATCCTCATTGCGAAATCCTGCAATGCCACAGCCTATGCGAGTAACGAGGAATGTGAATCCACTGTTGACGATAGCAAATCTGATGAACTCATCGACATAGGGCTTGATTGTATCCACCCCGCCCTGCATTGTCGGGATGGCATAGGTGCTTCCGGTCATTCCCACACCACAGCCCCACTCGGCACCGAAATGCTGATAGGCATATCGCGCTGCTCCACCGCCATGGGCACCGGCAAGGTTGCTACCAAACACGAATATCTCGCCGTCCTTTAGCGATGAGATTTGCTCGGGAGTGAATTTTCGATTGTAACCATTCTTTACAGTTATTCCGAAGGGGAGCATACGACAGTAGCGTGCATACCACTGAGCCTTTTCGGGGGTGTCGATATCGGAATATTCATCGATAATGCAGCCCGAATAGAGGTCGTCGGCAATAGCGAGGATGATATTTGACAACTCAAGCGTATTTTCGAGAGCATGACCATCGGGACAGAAGATGTTTCGACGCTTCAACTCCTCGTAACCATAAATCGCGCCCATAATGTTGCCACACACCGCACCGGTGGAGTCGCTGTCGCCATCGTGATTCACTGCGGCGATAATCGCATCTTCAACGCTACCGATATGGCGCAACGCACAATAGAGGGCAATCGCCCAAGCCTCTTCTCCGGTCCAGCCTTCGCCGAGTTGGAGAATGTTTTCGGCATCTGAGGCACCATTGCCCACAAGCGACACCGCTTTTCGGGTGAGCGAGGCAAGAATCTGCTTGTCATTCTCATATTCACCAGGATAAACATTTGCGAGGGAGTCGATGGTGTCATCAACTATCGACGACATCGAGGCTACAATCTCATTTACATCCATCGAAATGATTCGGTAGATTAAATGAGTGAGCATCGCAGCCGGGAGGAATGCCAAGGGATGCTTGTGGGTGACTTTGGCAATCTCGGCTGCTGCAGTATCCATTTTGGCAACATCATAGAGAGGATGAGCCGCCATGAGCAGCGCCATAGGAGCCACGCGCATGATGCCGCCGCAACCTTTGCTGTAGTTATTTACAGCTTTTCCCTGCAACAGGCTCTCACACGCCGACATACAGGTGTTTCCCGGAGCACGGAGTTGAGCCAATTCGGGGAGGTCGCGAAGCCATGTGAAGTGGAAGTCGTTGGATAGTATCTCCTTTTTGCGTCCGGTTTGTGTGTAATACCAATCGAGATAGGCGCCATCGACATACTGCTCCGGGGCTCCACCAATACCGCGCATACAACCACGGGTGATGCCCATTAGCATACCATTGGCGGTGAAGAGCGTCATCTGCGTGTCGTCGCTTATCAGAGCCTTTCCCTCATGACTCAAGGCAAACCGGGTGATTCCCGGAGTGCCGTAAATTGCGAGAATGCGATTACGGCTCATAAATTCCACTGTATATCCCATCGCATCGCCTGCGGCACCCGCCATCAGCGAGCCACGGATGCGGTCTTTTGTCCTAAATTTCATAAATTCTTTTTTTGATTTACAACTATCCACAAACCTACGCACAAAATCTATCTGCTCCTGTGTTTCGGGAGCCTTGCGGTATGCCGCTTTGGGCATCATGGCAAAACGGTTTCGCATAAAGGTGAGTGCCTTCTCCGGAGTGGGTTCTTCCATAAATCGCGCTTCATAGCACGCCACTATTGTACCGGTACGGCCTACACCTCCCCAGCAATGAATATAGGTGTATCCGCCCTGCTCTATACAGTATTCAATCTTGTCGATGAGTTGATGCACAGCCTCAACCGACTTCGGCACACTTACATCCCGAATGGGGAAACGGAGATAGGTGGTGTCATCGGGCAATAGATGACTGTAAGGCTTTAACTCCCCCTCTTCAGTGAGGTCGATGAAATGACGCACTCCAAAGTGGTACATTCTTTTCAGTTTCGCTTCTGCCAATTCTTCACTCTTATCGCCGGGATACTCACCGGCAAACATATAACCTCCCAAATAATAGGATTGGCGCAACGGGCGGCTGATAAAAGCCTCAAAGCGGTCGTTAATATCGAGCAAGTCTGCCGGAAGCAGCGCACGGCATTTATTGATAAGGTCGGTAGAAAAATCGCCGCCGATTATGAAAAATGGCTGCGCTCCGGCTATCGAGGCGGTCATCGCCCCGATGGTGTCGGAATCGCCACCCATTGAAATGGCAAGCCTCAAAGCCTTCTCGGGAAGATATTCGAGTCGCTCAAGGTATGCCTTAATCGCAATGGGCACACTCCCTTGGCAAGTAACGTCGAAGCCGTAAGAGTCGCGAATATCTTCAAGATTGAAGTTGAGATTATACCCTATTGTGTCTTTTACAAAATTCTCGATATCATAATTGCCTCCGAATTTAGCGTTTT
This sequence comes from Muribaculaceae bacterium, assembly GCA_051878395.1. GTDB lineage: Bacteria > Bacteroidota > Bacteroidia > Bacteroidales > Muribaculaceae > W0P31-042. The sequence goes on along the minus strand of JBJEKB010000142.1, from coordinate 1,295 downwards.
TCTTTAGGAAAACACAACCGGCAATGGCTTGAGCGCCCTTGATGCCTTCGGGATGGTTGTGGGAGACGGAAGCTGTGATGCGTGCCAATTCCAATGCCTCATCGAGAGAATTGGCATATAGCCCCACAGGGCTAACCCTCATGGCTGAACCATTCCCGAAACTGTTGTATGGCTGCGGATTATCACTATTCAGCCATCGGCGGAAATTACCACCATAACCGGCATTGGGATATTTCCGCCCCAACCGCTGCATACAATCCACCAAAGTCTCGGCACAATGTTGGGGGTCGGTCATCAGCCATTCGGCAACGGCAAGAGTCATCACCGTGTCGTCGGTGAAGCAGCTTCCCGGTGGAACCAACTCAAAATCTTCAGTTTTAATATTATGCGACTCGCGAGTGCTACCCACTATATCACCTATGATTGCTCCTAACATATTCACGAAACAGTTATTTTATCATCTAAATGCAAAAATAGTAAATTTATTGGTAAATTAGCACGAAATCGTGTAGTTTTCCGCCATTGAATTGCGTCTAATAGAAAAAAACTCAAGAAAATGAAAGTAAATATAAAAATTCTCGTTGTAATCGCACTTATCCTGTTTGCAACAGGGGTGTATTTTCTCGTTCAATCAATGATGAACGACAACTCCGACAATTGGTACTTAACAGCCGCACTATTGGCAGTTTCGACAGGCAATTTTCTTGCAATTCTCATCAATCGGAAGAGAGGGAAATAGCCCAAATCGGCGGGAGTTGCCTATGTTTTATAAAGATTTTACCCCAAAGTTGCCTATGTATTAGAAAGATTTTGCCTCAAAGTTGCCTATGTATTAGAAAATATTTCTATCTTAGCAACAGATTTACAGACACTTACATCATCATAAGACTTTAGTTTAAAATTAGGTTCTATTATGACCGAATCTTCTTTGTTAAGATACTGTCAATCTACAAATGAGAAGAATTATGTCCTCAACAATATGATGGCAAAAATGGACTCTATATCAATTCCGCAAGGTTATGGAGACATACTTTGAGAAGTTTCCGGAATCACGTTCACAATGGAATAATGCCACTCTTTCACCGGGAGAGGATAGGATTTCGGGATGAGACAAAAAGAGGCGGGGAAACAACTTGGCTTCTCCGCCTCTTCGCTATATTAACCACTAATTTAATCGTTTGTAAACTTGAGCGTGTCGCCAACGGCATCGATTACGATGGGTCGCTCGTTGTTGACCTTCTGAGCAAGAATCTCTTTCGACAACTCGTTGAGAACAAGACGCTGGATGGCTCGTT
>JBJEKB010000141.1:0-3418 GCA_051878395.1 Muribaculaceae bacterium | reverse complement strand
TTCCGATTTTAGGGAAAATAAGTAAAGAATTATATGCTTATTTGGTAGAAAATGGGGAAAATAAGCAAAAAACGACGATTTTTGTTGCTTATTTTTCCGATATAAAGGATGGCTCCGGGAAAGGTATTTCTTAATATTCTGCTGCAATGTGCAGAAACACAGCGCATTAAGTGCCGGTGGAAAAATAAGCAAAAAATTACACCCTTATTTTTCCGATTTTAGGGAAAATAAGTAAAGAATTATATGCTTATTTGGTAGAAAATGGCGAAAATAAGCAAAAAACGGCGATTTTTATTGCTTAGATTACCAAATCGCTCCGCCGTGTTGCCTCGCCGGCATGTGCTTTTATAAGCATCACGTTGCCTATAGTGATTACGCCCACACGACCGATGAACATCATTACTATCAATACCAGTTTGCTGCCGATGCACACAGTGGAGAGTATGCCCGATGAAAGTCCTGCGGTGGCGAGTGCCGATGTTGCCTCAAACACAATGTCGAGGAACGTGTTGTTCTCGCCTTCAAACATAGTCATCAAATAGATGCCCACGGCGAGAATGAACGTGTAAAACACTATTGTGGAGAGAGCGGCTTCGACCCGATAGGGCGGCACTTTGTTGCCGGCAAGCGAGATATCTTTGCGCAGCCCGAGTTTGTTTTTGGTATAGGCGAAAATTGCCGAGAGGGTGGTCGATTTCAGGCCTCCTCCGGTTCCCGACGGGGATGCGCCGATATACATTGAAAAAGACAACATAATCATTGTGATTGCCACAAACGAAGATGTATCGATAGTGTTAAATCCCACCGTTGTGATTGCCGACATAGAGTGGAACCACGATGTGAGGAGACGATTTGAGAAGTCAAGTTTTTGAATTGAGGGCTCAAAGAAAAACAGGTGCAGCGTGCTCCATAGAGTGAGTGCAGTTGTTATAACCGCTATCACCTTGGAAGTGAAAGATATACGATAACCTTTGCGGGTGATTTTCCTCAGAATGTCGGTCATCATAATAAATCCCATCGCACCCATGTAACTTAGGAAAATAATCACCAGATTCACATACCAGTCGCCTTGAAAACGCATAAGGTTATCGCTGAAGGTGCTGAATCCGGCAGTGCAGAAAGCCGAAACCGAGTGGAATATTGCGCTCCAAAGAGGATTTTCTATATCATTGAAAAGGAAGTAGGGATATAGCAGCAGCACACCGGCAACTTCAAATATTATTGCGAAATTAACTATATTGCCAAGCATCTTGTCCGACTCCATTTTATCCGGGAAAGAAAATTGGGTGTGAAACATCCGAGCCTCGTTAGTCCCGAGATGGTGGGTGAGTTTGAACATTACATACGATGTGAAAGTCATGTAGCCAAGTCCGCCAAGTTGAATAAGAGCGAGGATTACGAGTTGTCCCCAGAAAGTGTATTGAGAAGAGACATCCACGGTCGAGAGCCCTGTGGTTGACAGTGCCGACACCGCTGTGAACAAATTATCCACAAGCGAGATAGACCCGGTGCGGCAGAACGGCAGCAGTAGCAAAAGAGTGCCCACCAATGAATAGATAAAATAGCCGAGAACGAGTTGGCGTTGAGGGTATTGCGATTTGTATCCGAAGCAGATAATAGCCTCGAGATTGAATTTTTGAGAGATAGATCTTAAAAACTTGTTCATTACTTAACCAAATTTAATCCATATTTTACCGGGGTGCAAAAATATAGAGTATTGCACGCATTTCCAATTAAAAAATGGTTAACAAAGCACGAATCGCCTATGGTCCAGGCGTGGCAGAGAGTGGCAGAGATGGCAGAGAGCGCAAAAGTTACAAAAAAATGATTAAAAATTTGCACAAGCCAAATAGTTTGTATAACTTTGCACCGCAAAAGCCCAGATGGCGGAATCGGTAGACGCGCTGGTCTCAAACACCAGTGGAGTAAAATCCATCCCGGTTCGATCCCGGGTCTGGGTACTGGAAATGCCTGATAATCGAATGATTATCGGGCATTTTTAATTCCCGTCGAGCAAATTTCGAGCGACATCACTCGGGGGTGCGGCTCTCCAGGCTTGAGATGACCTCGTCGAGATATTTCTTGCCGATAGGCAAAGACTTGTTGTTTTTGCTGAGTATCACTTCCGAGCGGGAGAATCGTGCGATACGGCAGCGCTTGACGATATATGACCGATGGATGCGGATGAATTCATCTGCTGGCAATTGTTCCTCTACAGCACGCAAGGCGATTTTTGAGAGAATTGATGAGCCATCGGCGAGATGCACCTTGATGTAGTTGTCGATTGACTCGATGAAAAGGATTGATTCGATGGCAATGCCCACATTCTTGTAGTTGGATTTAAGAATGAGCTGCCTATTGGCAGATTCTGCCACCGCCAGCAAGTCGTGCATGCGTAGCCATTGTTCGGCTTTGCTCATAGCCTTATTGAACCGCTCGTAGAAATATGGTTTGTGCAGAAAATCTACTGCATTAACCTCGAAACCATCCAGTGCGTATCGGGCATAGGCGGTGGTGAATATCAAGCAGCACGACGATGGTATCTGTTTAGCCAATTCGATGCCCGATGCGCCGTGCATTTCGATATCGAGAAAAACGATGTCGGGCTTCCATTCGTGTATGCGTTGCATCCCGAGGCGAGGCGAACTGTAGGTTTCGAGTTCGATGCCTCCCCTTTGTCGGCAATATCTGTCTATAATCGACAGTGCGATAGGTTCATCGTCGATGGCAATACATTTCATTATGCTTTATCGTTTTTGATTTGCAGCTTTACGCTGTATCTTTTTTTGTCGGGGCTGAATCCTAAGTCCAAACTATGGCTGCCCGGATAGAGGAGCGAAAGCCGACGGCGGCAATTTGCTATCCCCGTGCGTTTGGTATCTCTTGTATTACACTCAAATACAGAATTTTCCACTTCGAAACAGAGTGTGTCGTTCTGTTGTGTGAGGCGAATATGGATGAAACAAGGCTCGATTGACGAAACGCCATACTTGAAGGCGTTCTCGACAAAAGTGATAAGCATCATGGGTGGCAAGGGCATATTTTCGTCGTCAACCTGAGACGTGAACCGGACATCGGCATATTCGTTCAGGCGGAGTTTCTGCAAGTCGATGTATTGTCCGATATATTCCACCTCCTCTGCCAACGAGATATATTCGAGGTTGGCGTTGGTGTACATATACTTCGTCATATTGATGAAGCGTTCGAGCATTGCCTCGGTCTTGTCGGAATGGGTTATGAGCAAGCCGTAGAGCGTATTGAGTGTGTTGAAGAGAAAATGCGGATTAATCTGAGCCTTATACAGGGCAAGTTCCGCCTTGTTGCGTTCATACTCCACCTCCTCGCGTGCCAACCTCTGCCGATAGGCTTCATTGAGCATTCCCACGGCAAAACAGAATATTACCACAATGATGAAATG
>JBJEKB010000140.1:0-15207 GCA_051878395.1 Muribaculaceae bacterium | reverse complement strand
AACACATTGCGCAGGACTCTATTTCAAGCAAACTGCCGATTTCACCGCCCCGGCATGTAGCGATGCAGTGGTGGGACGATTCTACAGCGGCGACTCCTTCGCAGGCTCATACAATGGAGGAGGACACACCATCACGCTTTTCTATCTAGGCTCATATACGAGCAACAACAACAGTGTGGGACTTTTCACCTCGCTCACCGATGGCGCAGAGATAAAAAATCTCAAAATCAGCGCATTAATAGATGGCATAAACGAGAACGGCGGCACAGTAGCAGGCACATGCAGCGGCCATGTGGAGATTGACAGCGTGATTGTAGTCGGCAGCATTAAGGGAAACACCAATATCGGCGCATTCGTAGGCAAAGCCACAGGGGCGCTCACTGTGAAGAATTGCGGCATTTCAGCCACCATAAACGGCAAAAACAATGTCGGAGGCATCGTAGGACTGGTGAAAGACGGTTCAATTACGGTGAACGGGTTCAGCACATCCACCGAGAATATCAAGACCACATTTTTCAGCGTGATGGCAAGCGAAAACTCGGCAGGAGGTGTTGCCGGAGCCATTCTCAACAGCAGTTGCGACATAACCGATGTGTCGATTAACCACACAGTATCACAGGAAGACGCCGGAATCAAGGTGGTGTATGCCACAGGCGACAAATGTGGCGGCATAGCCGGTGAAGCCACCATCACCGGGGAGAGCACTGTGCACAGTTGCAAAATCGTGTCTCCGCTCGGCGCCGGAGGCTCCTATGTGGGCGGTCTTTTCGGCAAAGCAGAACTCAAAGCCAAATTGGATGTGCAAAAATGCACCGTCGGCGCCTATATCACCGCCACGGAATATTCCGGCGGATTGTTTGGGTATCTCAAAAGCGATAAAAATCTAAACCTGCAAGGAAATGGCTCTCGAGTGTCGAACCGCGTGAGCTCTGTGAACAACTCATTAGCCGGCATCATCGCAAAGAAATATGCGGGAGGCTTGTTTGGCTATATCTACGGCGACTTCTCGGCAGATGAAATCCATGAGGTGGGTGTTAATGTAACCGCATCGGACAACTATGCCGGAGGAATTGCCGGGAAATCGGAATGGTGCACAATCGACTGCACAAAATTCCGTCTCGATGCCTTAATGGAAGTAACCGGACCCGACGCCATAGGCGGCATAGTGGGATATGCTCGTTCATCCACTATTCGAGGAAGCATCCCCAATGATGACATAGGGATAAAATCATATCCTGCAGCAACGAAATTCAAGAGTAGCTTCGGTGGCAAAGTGCAATGCGAAGTGAGCGGCTCGAGTTGTGTGGGAGGCACTTCGATAGGCGGAATTGCCGGATATGCCTACGACTCATATATTGAGAACATCTGTTGCGATGGCACAGTGATTGGTTCGTCGAGAGTGGGCGGAATTGTCGGGCACCTTCAATTGGCATCGCGCGGCGGCATGAAAAAATGTGTGAGCAATGTATCGAAAATTGACAACAATTGGGGTGTGAGCACCGGAGGCATCGTGGGCGAGTTGCTCTATAAGACAGGCTCTTTCATCGACTTGATAAACTATGGCGAGGTGAATGGAGAAGACAACACCGGAGGTATCATAGGATATGTAAATATCGAATATGGTGCCACCGATTTCTGCGTCCACTCTTGCTTGAACATGGGAAAAGTCGAAGGTAGCAAAAATGTTGGCGGATGCTTGGGCTACCTCTACAAATATGAGTTCTCAACCATGGCAGAAATCTATAATATGGGCAATACCGGCAATGTTACAAGCAATGCAGAGGGCAATATCGGCGGCATAATCGGGTATTGCGATGCAAAACACGCCAAAGTGCTCAAATGCGCCAACCACGGCGAAATATCATCCACGGGCAACTCGAAAGTGGGAGGCATCGTAGGACGATTGGGGAAGAATGGTGATGCTCTGAGTGGGGCATCAGAAAATGCGGAGATGGGTTATTGCTGCAACCGCGGCACAATATCCTCGGAGAATAGTGCATCAAATGTCGGTGGTCTGCTTGGATACCAAGAAGATGGGCAGTGGACCGACGAGGAAGAGTATATGACCCACGACTGCTACAATGCAGGTGAGGTAACATCGGAACAACATAACGACAATGGCGGAATTGTAGGCTATGTCGATAATTTTGGAGAAGTGGTGAGGTGTGTCAATTTCGGCAAGGTAAGTGATGGTAATGCCATGGTGGGGACCCACAAATCGGGCACCACATGGTATCACCACGACCTCTATTTCCTCTCGGGTACCGGCAAAGACTGGTGTGGAGAGGAGTTTTCCGAAAGCGAGAAATCTAAGGAGAGCACCTATAAAAATTTCGATTTCAAGTCGGTGTGGAAAATCGACACATCGCAAAACTCCGGCTTCCCCTACCTGCAAGACTGCCCCTTCCAGTTCCCACCCACAAAATAATCAAGAAATAACACAAAAGGAAACGGGGATGCAGCTCCAAAAAGCCGCATCCCCTATAAAAAACATTACATCTGATCACACTTTAGATTCTCACCTTCAATGCTTTGCCGTCGATTGATACTATATAGATTCCACTTTCCAGCATAACCTCGGAAGCAGATGACGAGAGACTTGCCACAGGGGTACCATCGATACGATAGATGACTATTGACACTTCGGTGGCTGCGTGGATAGAAAGGACATTGTCCTTTACAGAGATAACAGTATCGACACTCACATCATCTACACCGGTATCGGTTACCGACACTTCGTTGCTATATCGGCTTTCTCCTTGCTCATACACAGTAGTAACCTTATAGATTGCTGTTGCATTTGCGGGAGCAGTGATGTCGGTGTAACGCGGCTCGGCGACAGGAGACTCGTTGATTTTCTCACCATTGCGATAGACATTGTAGCCCGCCAGTGTGAGAGCGTCAAGAGAGCCATCGTGGGCTGCATAGGTAAAATCATCGAGTTCAAAGAACATTTGCGACTGCTTGAGATTAACGGCGCAATAGCGTGCACCTTCGGGCACATCAAGGCTTACATGCTTCCAGTTGTCTTGAATGTGGATATTCTCTCCTCCAACAACAGGATAGAAACTATCCGGGTCGGTATCGGTAGTAGAATAAGTTACATCGATTATGTCATCTCCCGACATCCCCATAGGGATGCGAGCGTAGAAGTCGATTGTGTGTGCTCTTCCATCGAGACGTGGAGTGATGAGCCAATCGTCATTGGGTGTACCATACACGGCATTGCTGAATCCCATCATGTATTGTTGTCCCGAATGTGCAAAGAATACATTATCCTGGTGCTCATCGGTCTGCACCTCACCGGCTACGGTATTGAACACCATAAACGACAATGGCTCGCCCACATGCTCGCGTTTGGGGTAATTAGTGCCCCAAGTAGGCGATTGGTCGCAATCCACCAAGGTCCAGCCTCCAATGCCGCTGATAGCGAATGTCTCATAAGCCTCGAAGTCATCGGTGGTGTATTGAATCTCCCCTTTTTGCGATGCTTCGCGAGTGATAGCGGCATCCCAGGTGAGGAGAAGTCCCTCATCCGAAGCAGTAGCGGTGAGACCCGATGGAGTGGGCACATCGTTGAGGCGCGCCGACCACACTACAGGCTGCGAATTGTTATTGTCGCCATTCTCATCGGTAGAGAGAAGCACTGCGGCAGTCCATTCCGATTTTTCTTCAGCCGTCGCATCATCGATAGTTGCTACATAGGTAAACGACATAGTTGTGCTTTCGGTTGCTTTCAATTCAGCGCCTGCCTTGCGCTCTACCTCCACGCCATCGCGATAGAGAACCACTGCATAGTCATTCTCGAGCACACCGCCGAGGTTGCGCATATCAATTGTGAAAGTCGATGTCTCACCGATATTTGCACGGCGAGGATAGACTGAGATGCTGCGCACAGCGAGATCGTGAGCCACACCCGAATCGGAAATCGAGATATTGTCGATATGAATTGCGCGCTCACCACCCGATGCAAGGAAGGAGAACTGAATGGTGCCTGCGTTGGAGAGATTTGCCAACGGCACAGTGCAGCGACTCCACTGCAGACCGTTGATTCCGGTTTCCCACACAGCCTCGGCGAGGTCGGTCCAATCACCTCCCGGCACGCGCACTTGCGGCTTCAGAGATTTTTTTGGTCCATTTATAACATAAAAAGTGAGGACAGGATTAACAAATCCCGAGAGATTGAAGAGAGGCGAACAAAAGCGAGAGGTTTCATTCTCGAAAGCATATTCGGTGAGGGCAATAAGGTCGCCGTGATCACAATCCTGCGCATAGATGATGTAATCCTTCACATCGGGGTCGCTATATTCCTCATTCTCGGGATCATCGATTATCCACTCGAAGTCGGCATCGTCGGAGTCTTGATACCAAAGCGAGTGAGCAGTGGCATTTGCAAATGACTCGGCATACGCCTCAGTGATTGGATTACCCATAATCACACGGTTGAATGAAGATGCCGCACCTGTTCCGGCATCCGCCACAGCTGCGATAGAGAACTCATAAAGAGCCTGAACGCCAAGTTCAAATTTCATTTGATGGCTTGTGCCACTCACAGTGGTTGTAGCGCCATCGGCAAGGTTTGTAATGATGTATTTGAGAGTGGCAGCATCGAAATAACCACCATTAACAGAAGCTGTAGGGGCATTCCACGAGAGATTTATCACACCATCGTTGAGGCAAGTGGCGCGAGGGTCTGCCACAGCCACGGGAATATCGATTCCGATGAACGCCCGTGCCGAACTCTCCACACTTTTTGAGCCGTCGGTATCGCAAATTACAGAATAGGTGTTGAACCCTTGTACAGCCGAGTTGTCGGTGTATGAGATATCTGCGCCCGGCTGCGGAGTATCAATGGTTGTAATGAGCGTGCCATCACGATATATTTCAATAGCACTTAGTGAAGCAAGGACACCGCCTGTAGATGTGAGCGATGGCGCAGTGAAACTCACGGTGGCAGTGAGTGCACCGAGCGATCCTGGAGTAATCACGAGGTTGCTTACCGGAGCAGGGGCATTTGCCGAAGCTTTAGCTGTTACGGTTATGTCATCGAGGTCGATGCGACCCTGGTCGGCAGGAGAGCAGCCAAGGAATCCAAGATAGTAGTTACCCGATGCATCTACAGTAAACTCCACCTTGCGGGTGATATCGGCGGCATCGTCACGAAGCATATTGTCGAGATTGATAAGTTCGCGTGTCATCCCCTCCACGGTGGCTGAAGTACCCAAGTAAGCCTTTAGGTGCTCAGTCTTGTTGAAAGTACCCGGAGTGGCACGGAACGAGAGTTCATAGAGCGTGCCCGCCTCGAGTTGCACCGGCTGTGATATGAGCCAGTCGTTGGCATTGTTAGGAGTATGCTTCAAGATTTGAGCACACTTCGATTGCATCGGTTTACCGGTGCTTGTACGATAGGACCATGTAACCGAGCCCTCCTCCACGTTGACAACTGTCCACTTATTGAAATCATCTTGGGTGTCGAAACCCTCGACCAGCACCACGTTATCGGCAATGGCACTGACGGCAACGGCAGCGGAAAGTAGAACCGAAGCCATTCGGCAGTAAAATTTTTTCATAATCTAAAAATTTTGGTTTACGACACAAATTAAATACACAAAAAAAAAGCCACAAATTTATTACTACTACAATACTACGACAAGGTATGTCAACACTCTGATATTAAATAGATTATTATCTTCATAGCTATTCGCCGTCTTGGATAGTGTGAAGATAGTGGCTAATGTCGCTTCCTGCCTCAAGCCCCAATTTCTTGCGCAAACGTAAGCGCGAAGTTTCAACCGAACGAATCTCCTTACATGTGATGGCGGCAATCTCTTTGGTTGACAGCCCCAGATAAAGGAATGCACACAGGCGTTTATCGATAAGTGTGAGTTGTGGATGCAATTTGTCAAGTCGATTGAAGAATGTGGGATGCACTTGCTCAAAATAGACCTTGAAATCGTCGCTCGTTGCACTCTCGTTGTGCGACCTCAATTCCGAGCGCAAGTTGAGCAATAGTTTGCGGGCAGTCTCGGCACCGCGCACAGGAAGTGCGTGCACCACATCATTGAGACTCAGCACAATCTTTGAACGCAATTTGTTCTCGGCAGCATGATCGATGCTAAGCGACATAAGCCGACGATCTTTCTCATCGATGATGAGTTGTTGAGCGCGGCGCTCGTTTTCCGCTCTTTCTCGCTCAAGGACAAGAAGTTGCTGTTCTTGCCTGTGAATGATAGCGTTTGCACGCTTCTCATTACGGCGCTTGAGCATTAACGTAACAATGAGCACAAAAGCGATAATAGCCACCGACGAGGTGCTCCAAATAATGACATTTCGTCGGCTCACAGCAAGCGAGAGATTCTCGTTGCGTGCGCGCAACCGCTCCGTGTCATAAGTAATAAGGAGGGTCTGCAGTTGGGTATTGTCGATATTTGCTTGAATGGAATCGCGAATCACTTCATATTTAAGGATATTTCTAAGCGCGGCAAGCGAATCGCCGAGGTTGAGATACACATCTGCGGTTTGTGCAAAAGCATTCATAGCAAATGCCCGGGGCAATTTTGCCATGTCAGGCTCGACCTTTTTGATAATTGTCCGAGCAGCACCGACATCACCACTTGCCACGTCTATTAGAGCAATATTAAGCATCATCTGCATACGACATTCAGTAGTTACCGAATCGGCAGGCAACTCAAGTCCGCGGTACAGATAGTTTCGAGCCGTTTTATAATCTGACTGCCGAAAGTACAGGTCTGCGATGTTAATAAGAGTGGTTGCACGAGCATTGATATGTGTTGAGGCAAGACGCAGAGATTCGCTATAAGTCTCTATTGCTTTATCGTGGCGAGAGGTGGCAGCATACACAATGCCCAAGTTGTTGAGAATGCTCATACGCATCAAAGTGTCGCTCACACCCACCTCATCGAGAGCTTCAAGCAGAATTTCCTCACCCTCCTTTAGCCTCCGCGTCTCGAGATACACCCTAAAAATGTAATTTTTGGTGCGAATAACATTCTCGCGCATACCATTGTGCTCGAAGAAAGCGAGTGCATCGAGGTGATGCTTGAGCGCAGCGTCATAAAGCCCGAGAGCAGATAATTCTTTACCCAAGAAATTCTCTTGCTCTCCTTGGTTAGTATGCGTTGAGGCGAAGCAGGAAGCCGCAATCGCACAACAAAGTATGAGGAGTAATCGTTTTATCATTGTAGAGTAATTAGAATAGTAAATATTGACGTATTGAGGCAAACAGGATTTACGATGTCGGCTGCTCGCCACCCGGTCATAATGCAAAGATAGCACAAACCGAATGCAATTCCAAAGAAAAACCAACGGATTTTCGTTGAATTGCTGAGGAGCAGCCTATCTTATCAAAAGATAATATATTTTTCACACAAACGCAAAAAACAATTATTACAATACTTTTTTATTTACAAAGAGTTAATGTGTGCAATATCACAGAGAAAAAATGCCCTTTGCCGATTTTTTTACTCAATTTCAGTTTTTTTATTTTGAAAGTGGGTTCCGATTCATTATCTTTGCATCTTAATACAATAGGAAATGCTTAGTAAGATTATAAAAGAGAAGCCAATTGTGGAACTTCACAAGTTTTTGCACGAAAGCAACAACATTGTGATAACTTGCCATGTGTCGCCCGATGGTGATGCCATCGGAGCCTCGCTCGGTCTTTACCACCTGCTCAACACACTCGGCAAGAATGTGCACATCGTAACCCCCGACATGCCGCCACGCTCGCTCGGCTTCCTCCCCGATGTTAAAGAAATCGTAATTTACAGTAAATATACCGACTTCGGCAACCAACTGCTGCGCAAGGCGCAACTCATCTTCTGCCTCGACTTCAATGCAGCCAAGCGCGTTGACAAGATGGCGGATGCCTTGCTTGCAGCCAAAGGACACAAGGTGATGATAGACCACCACCTCGACCCGGAGGACTTCTGCGATGTAACAATCTCGTTCCCCACGATGTCGAGCACTTGCGAACTCCTATTCAGGGTGATATGCCGCCTCGGGCTGTTCAACGAGATAAACAAGGCGTGTGCGGAATGTATCTACACCGGTATGATGACCGACACCGGCAACTTCTCCTACAACAGCAACCATGCCGACATCTACATCATCATTTCGGAACTTCTCAAGAAGGGTATCGACAAAGACAGAATCTACACCCTCGCAATGAACACAAGCAGCGAAGACAGACTCCGCTTGCTCGGATATGCGATGGACCAAAAGATGAAAGTGTATCCCGAAGCCGAAGGCGCGCTCATCACTTTGTCGCTCGAGGAGCTCAAGCGATACAACTATAAAAAAGGTGATACCGAAAGCCTTGTGAATATGCCACTCGGAATCCCCACCGTGAGATGGAGCATATTCATGCGCGAGGAGGAGGGGTATATCAAGATTTCGGCACGCTCAAAGGGCGATTTTGCCGTGAACACCATCTGCGAGCAATACTTCGGAGGCGGAGGACACAAAAACGCCTCGGGCGGCGAGTTCTATGGCACTCTCGACGAGGCTGTAGCCACATTTGAGAAAATTGCCGCCGAAATAGCCGCCAACAAAAACGACAATGAAACCAAACAATAAAAACATATATCGATTATGAAATTATTCCGTATAACTCTCGCTTTAATATCATTAGTTCTGCTCACCGCAAGTTGCAACGACTCAAAAAGTTATGCCGAACTACTTTCCGACGAGCGTAAAGCCACCAACGCATATCTCTCAACCCAGAAGGTGATAAACGAAATCCCCGCCGACACAGTGTTTGAGGAGGGTGAAAACGCGCCATTCTACCGCATCGACAACGAGGGGAATGTGTACATGCAAGTGATATCAAGCGGAGACCGCAAAAACAACCGCGCAAAAGACGATGAGGAAATTTATTTTAGATGGATGCGCATCTCGCTCCTCGCATGGGCTACCGGAAGCGAAGTCTATGCCGAAGGAAATGCCGAAGATATGGGCTACAACTCGTATTTCTTCCGCTACAACAACTACACCCTCTCATCTTCGTCGCAATACGGCTCGGGAATCCAGGTGCCACTCGACTATCTCGGTGTTGACTGCACCGTGAGGCTCATAATCAAGTCGCAATATGGCTTCTCAAGCGAAATTGCCAACGTGATACCATATCTCTACACAGTGAGATATTTCAGAAGCAAAATCTAAACAACCCAATAAAACTCTATTTATTATGTCTCTCATTAAATCTATATCCGGGATTCGCGGCACCATTGGCGGACGCGCCGGAGAGGGGCTGTCGCCTCTCGACATTGTGAAATTCACTGCGGCTTATGCCAAATTCATTCGCAACAACACCACCAAAGACAGCAACGTAATTGTGGTGGGACGCGACGCACGCCTCTCGGGACAGATGGTTTGCGACATCGTAACCGGCACTCTCGTGGGAATGGGATTTGATGCGGTTAACATCGGTCTTGCAACCACCCCGACCACCGAACTTGCAGTTGTAGCCGAAGGCGCTTGCGGAGGCATTATCATCACCGCTTCGCACAACCCGAAACAATGGAACGCCCTTAAACTCCTCAACGAAAACGGCGAGTTTCTCAACGATGCCCAAGGCAAACAAGTGCTCGCTATCGCCGATGCCGAGGATTTCGACTTCTCGGAAGTGGATGCCCTCGGACACGTTTTCAACAACGACACATACACCCGCCGACACATCGAGGATGTGCTCAAACTCGACCTCGTTGATGTGGAGGCAATCAAGAAAGCCAACTTCACCGTGGCTGTAGATGCTGTGAACTCTATCGGTGGCGTGGTGATTCCACAACTCCTCCGCCGCCTCGGAGTGAACAACGTAATCGAACTGTATTGCGAGCCAACCGGCAAATTCGGACACACTCCCGAGCCGATTCCCGAAAACCTCACCGACATCGCCGACCTCATGAAATCGGGGAAAGCCGATGTGGGATTTGTTGTCGATCCCGATGTTGACCGCCTCGCTATAATAATGGAAAACGGCGAATTTTTCGTCGAAGAATACACCCTCGTATCTATCGCCGACTACGTTCTCGGCAAGACCCCGGGTGCCACGGTTTCCAACCTCTCCTCTTCACGCGCCCTGCGCGATGTAACCCTCGCACACGGATGCCAATACACCGCATCGGCTGTAGGCGAAGTGAATGTGGTAACCGAAATGAAGCGCACCGGCGCCGTGATAGGCGGCGAAGGGAATGGCGGAGTAATCTACCCTGCCCTCCACTACGGTCGCGACGCACTTGTGGGAGTCGCACTCTTCCTCACCCTCCTCGCCAAGAGTGGCAAGACAGTGTCGCAACTCAAAGCAGGATATCCGCAGTATAACATCGCAAAGAACAAGGTGCAACTCACTCCCGAAATCAATGTTGACGCAATTCTCGCCGAGGTGAAGAAAGAATACAGCAACGAGAAAATCACCGACATCGATGGCGTGAAAATCGACTTTGAAGACTCGTGGGTACACTTGCGCAAGAGCAACACCGAGCCTATCATCCGCATCTATTCCGAGGCTTCGACAATCGAGCGCGCCGAGCAACTCGGCAACGACATCAAAGCCGTGATTGAGCGTTTATCCAAATAAAAAACAATTCTGTAGCCCTCGGAAACTGGGGCTACACACAATAATAAAGAATAAACAATTAATAAAAGATTATGGACGATATTTCAGTGAGAGTGAAGTCGTTGTCGCCATCGGCAACACTCGCTATGTCGCAGAAAAGCAACGAGATGAAAGCAAAAGGCATCGACATCATCAACCTGTCGGTTGGTGAGCCCGATTTCTTTACCCCCGACCACATAAAAGAAGCCGCAAAGCAGGCTATCGACGAGAACTTCTCGTTCTACACCCCTGTGCCGGGCTACATGTCGCTGCGCAAAGCCATCTGCGAGAAGTTGAAAAACGAAAATGGCATTCAATTCACACCCGAACAGATAATCGTGTCGAATGGAGCCAAACAATCGCTTTGCAACTGCATCCTGTCGGTAGTTAATCCCGGCGATGAGGTAATTATCCCCACCCCGGCATGGGTAAGTTATGTGGAAATGGTGAAACTCGCCGAAGGGAAATGCGTTACAATTCCTGCCGGCGTAGAACAGAATTTCAAAATAACACCCGAACAACTCGAAGCGGCAATCACACCAAAATCTCGCCTCATAATCCTTTGCTCGCCATCCAACCCCACAGGAAGCGTGTATAGCCGCGAAGAACTCAAAGGGCTTGCCGACGTTCTCGCCAAGCACCCCGAGATTATCATTCTCGCCGACGAAATCTACGAGCATATCAATTTCACCGGACGCTTTGACTCAATCTCGCAATTTGAATCGGTGCGCGACCGCGTTGCAATAGTGAATGGAGTGTCGAAAGCCTACGCCATGACCGGCTGGCGCATCGGATTCCTCGCCGCACCGCTCGCAATAGCCAAAGCCAACAGCAAACTCCAGAGCCAATACACCTCCGGGGCATCTTCAATCGCACAAAAAGCAGCCGAAGCGGCATACACCGGAAGCCAACAATGCGTGGAAGATATGCGACAAGCATTCCAGCGCCGCCGCGACCTCATCGTGAGCCTCGCCAAGGAAATCCCGGGCATCCGCATCAACCACCCCGAGGGCGCATTCTACCTCTTCCCCGAAGTGTCGTCGTTCTTTGGCAAGACCGACGGCGAGACCACAATCAAGGATGCAGGCGACCTCGCACTCTACCTCCTCGACAAAGCGCATGTGGCAACAGTGGATGGCGCGGCATTCTGCGCTCCCGGCTACATAAGATTGAGTTACGCAACCAGCGATGAAAATATCGTAGAAGCGATGAGGCGCATCAAGGAAGCCCTCTCGCTCCTCCACTAACCGAAAGCCCCTCAATGGGGCTTTTTTCATCACGGCATCGAGGCGAAGCAGCCATGCTCGATTTTTGAGTTTCAAGGAAAATTTGTAACTTTGCCGCCTAAAAGGCAATATAATGGGAGAAAGCAATTTTATCGACTATGTGAAAATATTGTGCCGCTCGGGAAAGGGCGGTGCCGGTTCGAGTCATTTCTATCGCGCCAAATACCTGCCCAAGGGCGGACCTGATGGCGGCGATGGAGGTCGCGGAGGTCATATCATACTGCGCGGCAATCGACACCTGTGGACTCTGCTTCACTTGAAATACACTCGCCACATCTTTGCAGGGAACGGAGAACCCGGCTCTCGCGGCCGTAGTAGCGGAAAAGATGGCGAAGACCGCACCATTGAAGTGCCAATCGGCACTGCCGTTTATGATGCCGAATCGGGAAAATACTTGTGCGAAATCACCGAGGACGAACAAGAAATAAAGTTGCTCCGCGGCGGCAAAGGGGGACTTGGAAACTGGAACTTCAAAAGCGCCACCAACCAAGCGCCGCGCTATGCCCAGCCCGGCGAGCCGGCGATAGAGAAATCGCTTATTCTCGAGCTCAAACTTCTTGCCGATGTGGGTCTTGTGGGATTCCCGAATGCCGGAAAATCCACTCTCCTATCGTCGATTTCGGAGGCTAAACCCAAAATTGCCGACTACCCTTTCACCACGCTTGTCCCCAACCTCGGGATTGTGGGCTATCGCAGCAATCAATCGTTTGTGATGGCAGACATCCCCGGAATTATCGAGGGAGCCAGCGAAGGGAGAGGCTTGGGATTGCGCTTCTTGCGCCATATCGAGCGCAATGCGGTGCTCTTGTTTATGATTCCAGCCGACACCGACGACATCGTAAAGGAATATAACATCTTGCTCAACGAGGTGAGCACCTTCAACCCACAACTCGAAAACAAGCCGCGCGTGCTTGCCATAACCAAGTGTGATATGCTCGACGACGAACTCATCGAGGAGATGCGCCGGCACCTCCCGGATGGCGTGCCGACAGTGTTTATCTCGTCGGTGAGCGGACTTGGCATCCAAGAGCTGAAAGACTTGCTGTGGCTCACCATCAACGACGAGAACAACAAAATCGACGTGGAAATCACCCATCGCGACCTCGACATGAGCCACCGAGTGCAGGAAGAGGACGAATTTGTGTTTGAAAACGAACCGATTCCGGAAGACGAAGCACCCGAGGAGGAAGAGTGGGACGATGAGTACTGGGAAGAAGACCACATCGACGACGACTACACCGGCAGATGATTCAAATTGAAAAATGCGACTTTGGCGACACCCGGGTGGAGGCGTTCACGCTTCTGCGCGGCGAAGCGTCGGCTACCGACCACTATTCGGGCAACAGCGTGTGTGATTACACCGGCGATGAGCCGAGCCATGTAGCCACAGTGCGCGCCGCCCTCGCCTCAACGTTCGGAATCGACACAGCCGACATCATCACCCCTCGCCAAACCCACTCAAGCAACGTGGCTGTGATTCCGCAGGAAGGCGAAATGCCATCGCTCGACGGCGTGGATGCCCTCGTTACAACACGACACGGCATCCTGCTTGGAATCAACACAGCCGACTGTGTGCCGGTGCTGTTCTACGCTCCCGATGCCGGCATAATCGCTGCCGCACACGCCGGATGGCGCGGGACCGTGGCTCACATCGCCGCAAAAACCATCGCCGCCATGGAGAGGCTCGGAGCCAACGCCGGCAATATCAGAGTGTTTCTCGGAGCGCGCATCTGCCCGCGCTGTTTCGAGGTAGGAGATGAAGTTGTGGAGCACTTTGTCGCCGCCGGACTCGGCGATGAGGCCATAATTACCCGAAATGCCGCCACCGGAAAAGCGCATATCGACCTACACGCTGCAAATATCAAAATCCTGCAATCTTGCGGCGTCGAGCCAGCCAACATCCAATGCTCCGCGCGTTGCTCTAAAGAGGACTCCGCGCTCTACTCGGCACGCCGCCAGGGAATCGCCTCGGGGCGCACCCTCACCGCCATTCTCCTAAGATAATCCCCGCCCTTGTATTTGAGAAAGTTACAAAATTTGCTATCGCCATGAACATTTTCATGGTGCCGAGTGTTATATAAGTGAAAGTGGCAAAGGAAGCCGGAAGTGGGATAATAAATTCGGAACGCAAGATGAAAAAATGCGTCATTTCCGGCAGAAGTTGCTACCGCGTACTCATAAATAGTAGTTTCAATATCTCTCAACAACAAGGAAGGGTGTGGAGCCGTGGTGGCTGTGCACCTTTTTTTATCGCGTTGCGTAGCGCAGGATGGCGAAATAGGCAACACAGAGGATTGCGATAACGGCGAGGCAGTAGCCTGTGAGCCACGGCACCGGGAGGAGCAGCGCACCTGCCGAGATTGCGAGTTGCAGGATAGCATAGGACGCCGCCACCACAAGGTGATGTTTGTGCATCTCGTTGGAGAGAATCTGATAGAGATGCCTGCGATGCGCTTTGAAGATGTTTTCACGCAAAATGATGCGTCTGATGATAGTGAGCACCGAATCGACCCCATAAACGGCAAGCAGCACAATGTAACCGGGTTCGCCGGTGTGAAGAATGAGTTTGAAAACGGCAAACACGAGGATATAGCCAATCGCTATTGCGCCCACATCGCCGGCAAAGCAGAGCGCGTTGGTGCGCACGTTGAACCAGGAAAAGACCATAAGCGCGACTATCAAGGTGCCGAGGATTACATTGGGCATAAAGCCAAGGCTGATGTCGAGCCAGGAGATAGTGGCAGCGACCACAATGGAATATAGCGGTGTGATGCCGTTGATGCCATCCATAAAATTGAATGCGTTGACAATGCCGACACCCACAATCATAGCGGCAACAGCGGCTATCGACCAGGGTGATACCCCCATCTGCAGCATCAGCAACGCCATAGCTGCAAAGTGGGTTATGAGCCGCGGGGAATTAGGGAGCGGGCGGATGTCGTTGACAAAACTCACTAACGACACCAGTGCAAGTCCGATGAAGAAGAATGGAGAAGACACATCGCCGATGAGCGCAAGCGAAAGCACTGCGAGAGGGACGATAATGCCACCGCCATTCACAGTGGGCTTGGAATGGCTGCCTCGTTGCGAGGGTATAGACAATATGCGCAGCCGATGAGCGACCGCGATAAAGATGTATTCAAAAACTATGAGAAATGCAGCAAGCATAAGTGAACGGTTTCGGATTATTCTACAAAGGTAAATAAAAAGCCGGGATTTGCAAAACTAAAATCGCAACAATCGATAAAAAGTGCACGGCTCTTTCATTTAAAAATAGCTCTCCATGTCAAAAACATCATTATTTTA
>JBJEKB010000139.1:0-3422 GCA_051878395.1 Muribaculaceae bacterium | reverse complement strand
ATTTTATATCGACCAAATATTGCAAGTAGCCCCATATTACGCTCTTGTGCACCAAGTGCGCCCCGGATTGACCTCCTTGGGAATGGTGAAATATGGATATGCTGTCAATGTCGATGAAATGGTCGAAAGATTAAAGTATGACTTGATTTATATTGAGAATATGTCGCTAATCAACGACATCAAGATATTGATTTACACAGTGAAAACGGTAATTACCGGGAAGGGCTTGTAGAATATGGATAATCAAAATTCAACAGAAGAAACATTCGACCCACAGAAAGTGGACTGGATTCTCCGAATTCTCGAATGGAGAGAGAAATATATAAGCGAGCGCACATTTTTGCTGTGGCTTGCTCTTGTAACCGGTGTGGTGAGCGGTTTTGCAGCCTTGTTGCTAAAATGGCTGATACACCTCATTGCCACAATGATAACATCCCACATTCAAATCAATGAAGGTAACTACTTGTATTTGATAAGTCCTATCGTGGGCATTTTGCTCACTATGATATATGTGCGATATGTGGTGAAATACAATATCTCGCATGGTGTAACCAAGGTGTTATATGCTATTTCCCAAAAGAAAAGCCGATTAAAGCCCCACAATATGTATTCGTCGGTTGTAGCCAGTTCTATGACAATCGGTTTTGGTGGTTCGGTGGGAGCCGAAGGTCCTATTGTTTATACCGGGGCATCGATAGGTAGTAATTTGGGAAGTTTCTTCCGTCTATCGCCGCGATTGTTGATGATTCTTGTGGGGTGTGGTGCAGCAGCAGGTATAGCCGGCATCTTCAAAGCCCCGATTGCAGGTATGTTGTTCACTGTCGAGGTGCTTATGCTCGATTTAACGGCTGCATCGGTTATGCCGTTGCTTATCGCCTCAATTAGTGGCGCTACGGTGGCATATATCTTCACCGGATATGATTTTGAGTTCTTCTTCTCGCAAAGCGAGCCGTTTTTCACACAGCGCATTCCGTTCGTTATACTTCTTGGTGTCTTTTGTGGATTCGTTTCACTATATTTCACCAAGATGATGAACATGATGGAGAATATTTTCAAGAAAGTGTCCAATCCGTGGCTAAAATTCGCTCTCGGTGCCGGAATCCTTAGTTCTCTCATCTTCCTTTTCCCTCCGCTCTATGGCGAGGGCTATAGTTTCATTACATCGTTGCTCAATGGAGATGTGAGTAGCCTTGTGGAAGGTTCTATTTTCTATGGCTACCGCGACCATGTGTGGGTGATGCTTGCTGTGGTTGGAATGATTCTCCTAAGCAAAGTGTTTGCCACAAGCGCCACCAATGGAGGTGGGGGAGTGGGTGGTACTTTTGCGCCATCGCTTTATGTGGGATGTATGGCAGGCTTCTTCTTTGCCTATCTCCTTAACAACCTGGGCATACTCGACACTCCTTTGTCAACCAAGAATTTTGCGCTTATGGGAATGGCGGGCGTGATGAGTGGTGTAATGCACGCGCCATTGATGGCTATCTTCCTCACCGCCGAAATGACCGGTGGTTATGATCTTTTCCTTCCGCTTCTCATCGTTTCCACTATCGCCTATGGTACCATCAAGGTGTTCCTGCCATTTAGCATCTACACAATGCGTCTTGCTCAGCGTGGCGAGTTGCTCACTCACCAAAAAGACCAAACTGTCCTCACTTTGCTCAAAATGGACAGCGTAATAGAGAAAGATTTCCTTACCGTGAGACCGGAAATGTCGCTCAAAGATATGGTGAATACAATCTCAAAGAGTAATCGCAACTTGTTCCCGGTGCTCGACAAGGATGATAAACTTATCGGCATTGTGCTACTCGACGACATCCGAAACATCATGTTCCGCCCCGACTTGTATCGCAAATTGTATGTTCGCAAATTTATGAGTATGCCTCCTGCCAAAATAGTCGTTGGCGACACTATGGATAAGGTGATGAAGACATTCGATGACACTGCGGCATGGAATTTGCCTGTTGTCGAGGAGGATGGAACTTACGTCGGATTCGTTTCAAAATCAAAAATCTTTAATTCCTATCGCCGTGTGCTCAAGCACTATTGCGATGATTAAATGTCGAATATATGAATAAAGAGTCATTAAGAATTGTTTTTTTAGGAACACCCGATTTTGCCGTTGAGAGTCTCGATGCATTGGTTTCGGGTGGATATAATATTGTAGGTGTTGTTACAATGCCCGACAAAATCGGTGGGAGAGGGCACAAGGTGATAGAATCTCCCGTGAAGCAATATGCCGTTGCTCATGGCTTGAAATTAATGCAACCTGCCAACCTTAAAGACCCTGAATTTGTCGAAGAATTACGCTCGTTGAATGCCGATTTGCAGATTGTGATAGCATTCAGGATGCTGCCGGAAATTGTGTGGTCAATGCCTCCGATGGGCACTTTCAACCTCCATGCCTCGCTTCTCCCCAAATATCGTGGAGCCGCGCCTATAAATAGGGCAGTGATGAATGGCGAGACAGAGACAGGCGTTACTACATTCTTCCTCAAGCACGAGATCGACACCGGAGACATCATTCAACAAGTTGCCGTGCCAATAGGAATCGACGACGATGTGGAGGCTGTTTACGACCGACTCATGCACCTTGGGGCATTGCTCGTGTTGGAAACTGTTGAGGCTATCCTTGCCGGAACAGTCAAGCCAATAGAGCAGGATAAATTGTTTACCACCGGAGAGGAGCCTACGCCTGCACCTAAAATCTTCAAAGAAGATTGTCGTATCGATTGGACCAAAACTTCGTGGGAGGTGTATAACCATATTCGCGGCTTGTCGCCATATCCTGCGGCATGGAGTGCGTTTGTCGATGCACAAGGCACCGAATATCAATTCAAAGTGTTTAAGACATCTCATCCCGAGAAATTTCAATCATCATCGGTTGCTCCGGGAACTATTGAATATACCAAGCACACAATAAAAATTGCGTGTGCCGATGGATTTGTTGAAATCCTCAGCCTTCAACTTGCCGGGAAAAAACGTATGTCGTCGGATGAATTCTTGCGCGGATTTAATTTAGAAGACAAAAAACTGTCCTAAACGATACAGAATTTCTTAAAATTGATGTGCAAATTTATCGATTATCTTGATTTATACAATGATAATTGGTAACTTTGCACAAAATTTTATCAGTATGGCACAAATAGAACTATTTAGCGACACCACGACACAAAAAATGCCGCTATTCGATTTACCTGTAGATTTCATAGTATATGACAATATCACAGCATCGCTGCTTAACTATTACGGAAAATTTCCTTGCAAAATAGATGCGTGCATCTTTGCCTACGTTGTAAAAGGCACCGCAAGGGCTACTATCAACCTATGGGAGCGTGAACTTAAGGAGAATGATTTTATTATTATGATTCCCGGAACATTTATGCAGATTCATGAAGTGAGCGACGATATTCAAGTGGGTTTTG
>JBJEKB010000138.1:0-3429 GCA_051878395.1 Muribaculaceae bacterium | reverse complement strand
GTGATGTGCAAATATATTCTTTACGCTCGAATTGGGCGTATTACTTCCACAAAAGATATGTTTCAAAATTACAATCGCCTGTGTTTCAGTTGTTTTTCACGGCATTTTTCTCGTCATATTCCGATGGAGAGCACCCCTCGATGGCGGTGAAATTGCGCCATGCCGAGGCGCGCGAACGGAATCCGGCATCGAAAAAGAGGGCTTGCAACTTCTCATGGCGCGGGTTGTGGAGTTGGTGGCGGATGTACTCCACGCGCAGGTGGTTGACATAATCCTTGAAGCCCGAATAGCCCATCTCCTTGATTGCGCGGGTAACGTAGGTGCGGTTGCTCCCCACATGGTGGGCGAGGTCGGAGAGCATCAGGTCGGGGTTGCGCCACAATTCGCCATCGTTCATGGCTTCGATTATGCGTTGCGCAATGGTGTCTTTGTCGTCGGTTTCGGGCAGCGATTCCGCCATGGGAACGCTCTGTTGCCCTCGTGCTTCGGGCACAGGGATGCGCACATGCATTTCGACATACATCACATACATTATATATGCGAGGTAGATGACAGCATGAAATATGCGCCATCCGGCGTCGCGCGTGAGCACATTGCCCACAAATGCGAGCGCGATGAGGCTCACCATCAGGGTCATATTCCGCATCCACACTCTTCCGGCGCTGCTTTTCATCGGGTCATAGACGATTGTCCACACAAATTCGTAGGGGAGCATAAACAGCAGCAACACAAGGCGCAACGCCACATCGGGCTTGCCGGCATTCGTCACCACGTCGGCAAAGGTGTGTAGCGGTGTTTGGTAGGTGCCAAACAGGGCGAGATAGAGCACGATGCACGCCACCCAGGGCGAGATGCAGAGCGCCATGCGGCGAAGTGTGAGCCAATTGGGGCGCGCCACCTCCACCGGATATAGCGTGAACATAAATCGGCACACAAGTCCGAAACATATCTCCCTGAATGGGAGCATATTATAGTAGTATTGCTCGATGGTGTCGCTGCGAAAGATAAAGAATATCTTCTGCATCAAGGCATACGAACTTACGAGGGCGAATATTCCGAAAAAAAGCCGCGAGCGGTCGCTGTGCACGCGCCGCGTCGCCACCATGTATATTCCGCTCACCAGCAGAACAAACCAGAGGATGCCTATGAGCATCAAAATGAAATAGTGTTCCATGACTCCACAAATTTAGCCCTTTTTATCCAATTTCCCACCATAATCGCCCAAATATTCCACACAAAATAGCAAAGGAGCGAACCATGCGTGGTCCGCTCCTTATATATAATATATGTGTGGATGCTATTTTGCCACTGTGTAGAGGCGGTAGCCCCATGCGGGGAGGGTGGCTGGAAGTGCCTCTTCCTCGCCTGTGAAGTAGTTCACGAGTTTAACATCGGCTTTTGGAGCCTCGCCGGTGTATTCAAGCGCTGCTTCCTCGCCCGAGAAGTTGAACAAGGCATACACTCCGCCGTTTTCGTCGGTGCGTGAGAATACGTAAGTCATCTCGTTGGATGTGGGGTATCTCACCATTTCGGCGCCATTGCCGGCATTGAGGGCGGTGGTGTTGTGTTTCAACGCATTGAGTTTCTTGTAGAACTCAAATGTGGCGTTCTTGGTCCAGTCGGGGGTAACGGGGTCTTTGATGAAGAATTCAAACATGTGGTTGAAGCCCACTTCCTGACCGGTGTAGATGAGCGGCATGCCGGGGAGGGTGTAGGTGAGCACGGCGTAAGCCTCAACAGCATCACCGAGGCGCTCGTGTTCGGTGTTGTCCCATGAGTTTTCGTCGTGGTTGGTAATCATGTTCATGAAATAGAGTCCGCCGGGATATTCGGTAGCCTCGCGCTGCATGAGGGTGTCGATAGTGAGGGCGTTGGCAGGCTTCATTTCGGCTTTCTTGGCAATGGCGTGGCGGTTGCTGCCGGCGCTTGCCGAGATGCGGTTGATTACATCCTTGAGAGGCCAGTTGTAGAGCATGTCGAACGCGTTTTTGGCAAGTTCAGCCTTGTCGGCTTCGGCGAGCATAAACACCGGTTTGATAGAATCGAGAGCCGGGCGAGCCTCATCCCAGAAGTCGGTGGGCACCTCACCGGCAACATCGCAGCGGTAGCCGTCGATGTCGAGGTCGCGCACCCAATATCGCAACGCGTCAATCATGCCGGCGCGCATCTCTTTGTTGCTGTAGTCAAATTTATACACATCGGTCCAGTCGTAGGGTCCGTACATCTTGCCGAGCGAGTCGGTTACATACCAGTCGGGGTGCTCGGTAACCCATGCGTTGTCGCAACCGCTGTGGTTGGGAACCCAGTCGAGTATCACCTTCATCCCCAGCGAGTGGGCTTTATCCACAATCGACTTGAAATCGTCGAGTGTGCCATATTCGGGATTCACAGCCTTATAGTCTTTCACGGCATAATAGCTGCCCAATTCCCCTTTGCGATTGAGTTCCGAGATGGGATGGATGGGCATAAACCACAAGATATCCACGCCCAATTCTTTGAGTTGCGGCAAATAGGCTTCAAAAGCCTTGAAGGTGCCTTCGGGGGTGTATTGGCGCATATTCACCTCATAAATCACGGCGTTGCGCGACCATTCGGGGTGATTGACGGTTGATGCTGTGCTGTCGGTTTGCTCCGACTGTTTTTTCGATGTTCCGCACGCCACGGCAAACGCGGCGATTGTCGCGAGAACAAATACAACTAATAATAAGTTCTTCATAAATTTTGTTATAAGTGTTATGGTTATAGACTTGATTTGCAAGGTGTTATTGAGCCGCTCGCGTGGCTATATATGCGACGGCACATCCACAATTGTCAACTCGATGCCCATCTCCTCGATGCGCTTGGCTATTGCCGGCTGCACATGCGAGTCGGTGATGATATGGTCGATTTCCTCCATGTCGGCAATCTTGCTGAAGCCGCGACGGCCGAATTTCGACGAGTCGGCAAGCACAATGGTCTTTTGTGCCGTCTGCATCATCACACGGTTGAGGCTCGCCTCCATCATGTCGGTGGTTGTCATCCCATAATCGAGGTCGATTCCGTCAACACCGATAAAAAGTTTGCTGCACGAGAAGTTGTTCAACGCTTCCTCGGCATATTTTCCCACCACCGAGAGGCTGCTATGGCGCAGGATGCCGCCAAGCTGTATGATGTCGATGTTGCGGTCTTTCGACAGGATGTTGGCAACCTCGAGCGATGCGGTAATCACCACAAGCTTGTCGGTTGTCTGTATGCAGCGAGCCAGAGCGTGCACCGAGGTGCCCGACGCGATGAGAATCGAGTCCTTAGGGGTTATGAGCGACGCGGCATAATTGCCTATCGCGCGTTTCTCCTCCACACAATACTTCTCTTTCTCGCTCACATTGCGGTTTTCGCTGTAGGGGTCGATGAGAATTGCCCGACCATGGTTTCTATACAGTCGTTTGGAGC
>JBJEKB010000137.1:0-15274 GCA_051878395.1 Muribaculaceae bacterium | reverse complement strand
TATAACGCCTATCTTTTCTCGTTCCCATCGTCTTATTGGGGCATAGGCTACGAGCAGGGCGATAATGATGATAACAAGACCGACCTCAAGTATTTCCAAGCACGCTTTCGTGTCGATTTCATGGTGCGGGTAGTCAAGAACCTGTATATCGGTCCGTTGCTTATCTTCGATTTCGCCAAGGTGAATGAACTTTCGCGTCCCGATGTGTTTGGCGACCAGCCGCAGGTGGTGCGCAACTTCGGATTTGGTGCAATGATGAGTTTCGACAATCGCGACGTGGTTACCAATCCCCACCACGGCGTGTATGCCTACCTAACCCAGATGTTCCGCCCTTCTTGGATGTGGAACGATTACGCATTCAGCACCACCGAATTTGGCTTCTCCACCTATCACAAGGTGTGGAAGGGTGGTATTCTTGCCTATCAACTCACAGGTCGCTTCAATTTCGGCGACCCGGCTTGGGCAATGATGTCGCGACTCGGTGGCTCAAACTCGATGCGCGGGTATTATGAAGGGCGCTATCGCGACAAGCACATGCTCACCGCGCAATTGGAGCTCCGCCAAAACATCTACCACCGAATCGGCGGTGTTGTGTGGGTGGGAGCCGGAAATGTTTTCCACAACAAGGAAACATTCAAGAAAATACTTCCAAACTACGGCTTGGGATTCCGATGGGAATTCAAGAAGAATGTGAATGTGCGCCTCGACTATGGTTTCGGTAAAAAAGGACAATCTTGTTTTTTATTTAATATAAATGAAGCATTTTAATCTAAAACGACTATTTGAGTGGACACGCAATCAGAAAGTACTCTACTATCTCTTCATAGTGGCACTTGTCGTGCCTAATATCGTACTCTTATTCACCGAGGAGATGCCGTTTTTCGGCAGAGTGTGCAACATCGTGTTCCCGGTGGCTATGTTCTGGTTCCTCATGTCGTTGGCACGCAAGCCGGGAAAGGCACTGTGGCTTTTGTTCTGGTTTGTGTTCCTCGATGCGTTCCAGTTGGTGCTTCTTTATCTGTTCGGCAACTCGATAATCGCGGTGGATATGTTCCTCAACCTGCTTACAACCAATTCGGGAGAGGCAGGCGAACTTCTTGCGGGAATCATAACCGGAGTGATTATTGTAGTGGTGTTCTACTTGATAATTTTGTCTCTCGCTATAATATCCCTATTTAATAAGGAGAAATTGAGCCGTGATTTCCTGCGACGCCAACGCAAGTTGTCGGGAAACGCGCTCATGTATAGCACCATCTTTTGCGTGTGCGTGCTGTTGTTCTCCTCTCGCTTTCGCATCGAGGAGGATGTGTATCCGCTCAATGTGTGCTACAATGCCCTTCTCGCCATCGACCGAGCTGATAAAACAGCCGATTATTACGAGACAAGCAACGGGTTCAAATATAATGCGTCTTCGACACGCGATGTCAATGAGCCGGAGGTGTATGTTTTCGTAATCGGTGAGACTGCGCGTGCGATGGATTTCGGAATTTATGGCTACAAGCGCAATACTACACCCGAATTGGCGAAATGCGGCGACAACCTCCTGGTGTATAAAGACGCTCTCACACAATCGAATACAACTCACAAGAGTGTGCCGATGCTCCTTTCGTCGGCGAGTGCCGAAAATTATGACGCTGTATATACCCACAAGGGGATAATAACCGCCTTCAACGAATCGGGTTATCGTACCACCTTCCTAAGCAATCAACGACACAACAATTCGTTCATCGATTTCTATGGTGGCGAGGCAACGACATCGATTTTTATCAAAGACCTTTATCCCGAGGGGGCAAACGTGATGGATGCCGAGTTGCTTAAGCATCTCAAGCGGGAGCTTCGCAACGACCATCGCAAGAAATTCATAGTGCTTCACAGTTATGGCAGCCACTACGACTACTACAGCCGCTACGGGAAGGAATTTGCCGAGTTCAAACCCGATTCAGTGAGGGAGCTCTCACGCAAGCATCGCGACCTGCTCGTGAATAGTTATGACAACTCTATCCGATACACCGATGCGTTTGTGAAGAGTGTCATAGATGCCGTGGATGCCCTCGGTGTTAGCTCTGCCGTGATTTACACAAGCGACCATGGCGAGGATATATTTGACGATTCCCGCAACATGTTCCTCCACGCATCCCCGCTGCCGAGCTATTACCAAATTCATGTGCCGTATCTCGTGTGGGTGAGCGACACCTTCAAGTCGAAGCATGAAAGCGAGTATAATATGCTCAAAGCCAATGTCGATGAGCCGATTTCGACCAGCCTTGTTACATTCCACACATTGCTCTCGATGGCGGGCATACGCACCTTTGTTTTCGATGGTTCGTGTGCGCTTTCCGACTCCGATTTCAAGCCGCGCGACCGCTATTACCTCAGCGACCACAACAAACCGAAACTCCTCAATGAGTGTGGACTTAAGGAATGTGATTTCGAGAAGTTCCGAGAGTTTGGCTTGCGAGAATATTAGAAGGAATATTGCACTCCTCCGGTGAATGCCGAATAGCGCGAGGTGAAAATGTCGTGCCATTCTGCCATCACTTTCCAATGGCTTCCTATCCCTTTGTCGATTTTGATGTCGCAATACACATCCTCTCCATGAGGGAGCGATGTGTTGCTTGTGGTGAAAATCATGCTCGACGCGGCGTGAATGTCGTAGGGGAGGCACAGCCGCGGCGCGAGGTGGAATGTGGCAAAACTCTTGTTGCTATGCTCGTTGGCATAGATGTTGGTGCCTGCCGTGAGGTTGAGAATCCCCGCTTTGAAGTAAATCGAGGAGCCTATTTCCCAAAAATTGTCATTGTTCTGCATGAACACGTATGCCGAATTGACATTCACCACCATGTTGCTGCGAGTGAGAGTGTAGGCAAATTTGATTTCATCGATATATGTGGCAGTCAATGAGTGCTTTAGCAACAACCATTCGTCGTTCGACAGGTCTTCATCCACAAGAAATGAAGGATTGAGGAATTTGCGGTGATAAGCGAGCTGCATCTGTCCCGAAGGGGAGAATGCAGCGATTGCGCTTGCCTCGATGTTGTTTCGTGTGTCGCAGTGCGAGCCGTTTGGGGCGCCGTAGTGATAGAACGAGACGCGGTCGCCGAGGCAGAAACGCCACATTCCGCGGTTGTATTTCACTTGTGCATACAGGTCGTTGTTGGAGTGGTCGAATTTGTGAGTGGCATCAGGCGATTTGTGTCTCGAATAGTCGAAATCATATTCCCAACCCACCGTTGCGCTCATTCCGGCAATTATCGGAGTTGTGAATTCGGCAAGCAGGAATGAGAAAACCGAGCTAATCCCCTTTGTCTCCGAGGCATCGTTAAGAATCATCGTGTGAGGGTTGTCGGTGTATTGGCAGTTGGCGCCGAGAAGCAATTCCGAGCGGTTGGGGAAATCGTGGAAGTAGCGCAGTCGCGCCATATATTTCTCGAAAGATGTTTTACTGATTCCGTCTCCCGGATACAGGCGAGTGCCGTTGTATTGCTGGGTGATGTCGGTGAGCAGGCGGTCGCATGGCGAGAAGCGATTAATCAAGTGGGCAGAGACGTTCTGTCGCTGTCGCACCGATTGGTCGATGTCTTGATAGGAATATGCCGCTATGGCATAGATGTCCGTGCCGCCGTTTTTGATGCGAGTGTCGAAAGTGTGGGCGATAAGTTTGTCGCTGCCCGCCTCGAGATTCGATGTCCCGCTAAATCCGTCATTACTATCCGCGAGAGTGATGTCGATTACTCGCCCCATTCCCACCGTTCCTTTGGCAACCGCCGAATTGTCGCATATCTGAATCCGTGCGATTGCCGAAGCCGGGATTTTGCTGCAAAGCAGTCGTGTGTCGCCATTCACCGGACCGTTGTTGATGCGCAAATTGTATCCATCGAGCATATTGTCGAACCCCTCTTGCATTAAATCGGGGTAGATTCTTAGGATGTCGAGGAGTGTCTCGCCTCCATTGAGGTCGAGTCTCTGTGGATAAATGATGGCTCTGTCGGCAGATAACAGGAATGCCTGCTCGGCAGCGTTTGTGCCGACAGCCATCAAAATTGCGATTATCAGTGCTATGGCGGATTTCATGAGTTTAGTTTAAGTAATGCGGTTAAGATTGCCTGCGGAGGTTATAGCAATTTTATAATATCCTCGGCAATCATTGTATCCACAAGACGGTTTTCGGCAAGAAATTCTGCGACATTGTATCGGTCAACAAACTGTTTCTTAGCACCGTAGCAGAGTACTTTCATGCCGGACGGACCATAGAATCGGGCAATTTTCTCGCCAAAACCTCCTTCGAGTGCGCCATCTTCGAGAGTAACTACTATGCGGTGGTTGCATTTGAGGTCGTCGAGCATCTCCGTGTCGATTCCGGTGATGAAACGCGGATTGATTATGGTGGGATTGATGCCTTGTTCCTTGAGCAGACTCGCCACCTTTTCACCGAGAGCAAAGAATGAGCCGAGTGCGACGATTGCCACATCGGAGCCGCTTTCCACCTTCTCATATTTGTTGAGGTCGCTGAAGTCGGCGGGCACCGGGCGGGTGGCATGTTTTGTAGCCCCCATCGGCACTTTGATTGCTACAGGATGCTCGCGGTATTCTATGCTCCAATCGAGCATCGCGAGGTATTCTTCTCTGTTGGTCGGAGCAAGATACACCAGATTGGGAATGCCCGATAACAAAGGAATGTCGAAATGGCAGAGGTGGGTAACATCGGTCATCGAGGAGAGAGAACCCCAAAGCACCAGAATTGTGGCGGGGTTGTCGTTGATACACAAGTCTTGCGACACTTGGTCGTAGGTGCGTTGGAGGAAAGAACTGCAGAGTCCGAGCACAGGCTTTCCGCCGGCTTTGGCAATGCCCGACGCGAGGGCAACGGCGTGTTCTTCCGCGATACCCACATCGATAAATCCGGTTCCTGCCATCAGGCGACGCTCCGGAGTCCATCCCCACACTCCCGGTGTGCCGGCTGTTATCGCGCACACCTTCTTGTCTTGTTTAATCTTTTTCAAGAGATGGAGAGCGGTGAGGTCGTTATAGTCTTCGGCATCGGAATTGTATGTGAGTTTGCCTGTCTCGATATCAAACGGCGCACTCCAGTGCCAAGTTTCCTTGTCTTCCTCGGCAAGCGCATAGCCTTTTCCCTTGAGGGTGTTGATGTGCACTACAATAGGATGGTCGATATCTTTCACCTGCTTGAAAGCCTTGATGAGCGCATCAATGTCGTTCCCTTTATCCACATAAATGTAGTCAAGCCCCATTGCCTTGAACATATTGTTCTCGCACATGCCGTTTGACTGCCGCAACTGCTCAAGCCCTTGATACAATCCGCCATGATTTTCGGCGATAGACATTTGGTTGTCGTTGACAACGATAATGAAATTGGAATTGAGTTCGGCAGCCCAGTCGATGCCTTCGAGAGCCTCTCCACCGCTCAGCGAGCCGTCGCCAACCACCGCAATCACATTGCCGCGGTCGCCACACAAGTCTCGTCCTTTGGCAAGACCGCTTGCGAGACTCACGGCTGTGGAAGTGTGCCCGATGATAAAGTGGTCGTGCGCGCTTTCCGAAGGCTCGGTGTAGCCCGACACGTCGTTGTAATGTTCGGGATAGATAAATGCGTCGGCACGCCCGGTGAGAATTTTGTGGGTATAGCTCTGGTGCGACACATCAAAGACGATTTTGTCTTCGGGCGAGTTGAACACATAGTGCATAGCGATAGTGGCCTCAACCATTCCGAGGTTGGGACCGCAATGCCCGCCGTGAACACTCAATTTCTTGATGAGCAGAGTGCGAATTTCGGCGGCAAGAGCCTCCATTTCCTCGATGGTGAGTTGTTTCAAGTCGGCAGGCGACTTTATGTTGCTGACATACTTCATGATAACAGTAAATTTTGAATTAAAATTATAGCGCAAAGTTACTGCTTATGCCGTTGTGCACTATTACCCGAACATCGGAAATAATTACCAAAAAACAGGAAAAACTATTTGAGGTTGTGAGCGGTGAGATAGCGTTCGGCATCGATAGCCGCTTTGCACCCCATGCCTGCGGCGGTAATAGCCTGGCGGTAGTGAGGGTCGGCAACATCGCCTGCAGCAAACACACCTTCGACATTGGTCGCTGTTCCTTGCCCGGCTGTGATGATGTAGCCTTGAGCATCGAGGTCGATTTGTCCGCGGAAAATATCGGTGTTTGGCTTGTGGCCGATAGCGAGGAAGAAACCATCGATTGCAATATCGAGAGTCTCCTCGTTGGGCTCGCCTTTAAATTTAACAAGGTGAGCGCCTTCGACACCTCTTTCGCCAAAAAGTCCCACTGTGTTGGTGTTGAAAAGCACCTCAATATTAGGTGTGGAGAAAACACGCTGTTTCATCACATCGGAAGCGCGGAGATAATCTTTGCGCACTATCATATACACTTTCTTTGCGAGTCCGCTCAAATACACAGCCTCTTCGCAAGCAGTGTCGCCGCCGCCAACCACTGCCACGGTCTTTTTGCGATAGAAGAACCCGTCGCAAGTGGCGCAAGCCGACACCCCCATTCCGGCATACTTCTTCTCATCGTCGAGACCGAGATATTTTGCCGATGCGCCGGTGGCGATAATTACCGTGTGGGCAAGCATTGTGGTGCCGTCTTCGATTGTGAGCGCAAACGGACGCACCGAAAAATCAACTTTCTCGACAATCTGTGGGCGCACTGTGGTGCCGAAGCGCATTGCCTGTGCCTTGAGTTGCTCCATCATTTCGGTGCCGTTGATTCCTTCGGGGTATCCCGGGAAGTTTTCAATATCGGTTGTGGTGGTGAGTTGTCCTCCCGGTTGTATTCCCTCGAACAGGATAGGGGAGAGGTTGGCTCGTGAAGTGTATATTCCTGCAGTGTATCCGGCAGGACCCGAGCCGATGATAACGCATTTTGCTATTTCTTGTTCCATATTGTTTATTTTATCTTAAATCGTTTATGATGGTTTTTGCAGGTACAGCTTTTTTGTCGAACACAAATTGCGATTTGGCAAATTTGTTTTTCGCCTTGTAGTTGGAAATGTCGGTTTTATACACATTGCCGTCGCTTGTGATAATCTTGATTCCGCGAATGCGGTAGTCGTGGCGGTTGAGCGTGAGGACAATCTCCCTTATGTCATTGTCAACCTTGGGGGTGAGGCGCAAGGCATAAATTCCGGCAGCCGCTTTGAGCATCGACACATTGTAGGACTTGAAAGCCGACTGCACAATTGCATACGGACTTGTAACCTGGAGCTCTTCGAGTGTCGGTTCGGTGATATTCACTTCGCGGTTCTCTTTGGAGTAACTCCACATGGTCCTGCCGTTGTACCACACCTTGATGTCGTTGAAAATCATCGAAAATTGGCTCCCCGACATGTACAAAGTGCCGGTGTCGCTCTCTTGCCCGGAAGAAACTTTCACTGTGGCGCTTATTCCGTTGTCGGCATCGAGCGTGGATATTGCGTTTTGCAGGATAGTAGCCGGCGACATTTGTGCCGAAGCCGACAATGCCGCAAAAATCACAAGCAGCGAGAATATTGTCTTTTTCATTTTCCTAAAATTTGAGTTAATTGAATGGAGTCGATAAGCACTTGGCGCGGCTTGCCACCTTGCGATGGTCCCACAATCCCGGCAGCCTCCATTTGGTCCATAATTTTGCCGGCTCTATTGTATCCGATTGAGTAGCGGCGTTGAAGCGACGAAGTGGAAGCGGTTCCCGAAGTAACCACAAATTCGGCAGCCTCGTCGAATAGCGGGTCTTTGTCGAATGTGGTTCCGTAGGCGCCACCGTTGTCATTGTCGGTGTCGGGAATGTATTCGGGGAGCAAGTAGGCGCTTTCGTAGCCGAGTTGGTGGTCGATGTGGTCGCAAATCGCTTCCACTTCCGATGTCTCGATGAGGGCGCATTGCAGACGCTCCATTTCACCGTTTTGCAAGAACAGCATATCGCCTCTACCAATGAGTTGCTGTGCACCGGGGCAGTCGAGGATTGTGCGGCTGTCCACCATTTGTGCCACGCGGAAAGCGATACGACCCGGGAAATTGGCTTTAATCATACCGGTGATAACATCGGTCGATGGGCGTTGGGTCGCAATAATCATGTGGATACCGATTGCGCGCGCTTTTTGGGCGATACGTGCGATTGGGGTTTCCACCTCTTTGCCCGATGTCATAATCAAGTCGGCAAACTCATCCACAATCAGCACGATGTAGGGGAGGTAGCGGTGGCCTTTTTCGGGGTTGAGGCGACGGCTAATGAATTTTTCGTTGTATTCCTGAATGTTGCGGGCGCCTGCTTTCTTGAGCAATGCGTAGCGGTTGTCCATCTCCACGGTGAGCGAGTTGAGGGTAGCCACAACTTTTTTCGGGTCGGTGATGATGGCTTCCTCCTCATCGGGGAGCTTGGCAAGATAGTGGTGCTCGAGTTTGGAGTATAGGCTGAATTCGACCATTTTGGGGTCGATGAGCACAAATTTCAATTCAGCCGGGTGTTTGCGATAAATGAGCGATGTGATAATTGCGTTCAATCCCACAGATTTACCTTGACCGGTGGCACCTGCCACGAGGATGTGTGGCATCTTGCACAAGTCGGCAATAAACACTTCATTGGTAATCGAGCAACCGATAGCCATAGGCAGTTCGTATTTACATTCTTGATATTTCTTCGACTCGATAATCGAGCGCATCGACACCACTTGCGGGTCGTGGTTTGGCACCTCGATACCGATGGTTCCTTTGCCCGGGATAGGGGCGATGATGCGTATTCCGAGTGCGGCAAGGCTCAATGCGATGTCGTCCTCGAGATTCTTGATTTTCGAGATTCTCACGCCATCATCCGGGATAATCTCGAACAGTGTAACCGTTGGACCCACGCACACCTCGATTTTCTTGATGGGGATGCCGTAGTTCAGGAGTGTCTCGGTAATGCGCTTCTTGTTGTTTTCCTGTTCCTCGAGGTCGATGTTGTGGGCGCTGGTAGAGCGCACTTTGAGCAAGTCGATGGGTGGGAATTTGTAGTGAGACAACTCTTTTGTCGGATCGTAATTGCCGCCATTGAGAGTCTCGGCGGTTTCGATTTCCGGCACTACCAATGTGGTTTCGATGCCATCGCCGTCGATTGCCGGAGACGGGGTTGTGGCTCGTGAAGGTGTAGCCGGATTGTCTTCGATTTCCGAGTCGGTAGGTTGGAAATCGGTGATATTTCTCGGAGTGCGAGGCTCATCGGGCTGCTCATCGCCCGAATCCTGTGGATTCTCGGGCATGAATCCGCTGTTGTTCGCCATAGGTTGCTCGTTTTCCGATGTCTCTTCCTCATTTTCGTGATCTTCATTCTCATCATCGACGGTTGTCTTCTTTTTGGGGAATAAAGCAATGATTTTTTTCACCAGTGCAATGATGCTGTTGAGCCAAATGAGTGCGAGAATGAGCAGAGCAACGATTATGATGCTGATTGTGCCTATATTGCCGACAAATTTTAGCAGAAAAAGATTTACCTCTCTGCCGCACAATCCACCCCAATTAAAGGGGGTAAGAATCTGGATATTAAGGTATCCGGCGAGCAGAGTGGTGGCAATAATTGCCATTATCGTGGCAAAAGTGGTGGTGAAAAACTTGAATCGCTTTATGTGATAAACCGACAGCGACATGAGCACAAGCCACACCACAATGAAAAATGATGAAACGCCGATTCCTTTATTGATAAAGGCTTCGGCAATTTTCGCTCCAAACGCTCCACCATTGTTGCCGACTACGGCTGCCGCGTCTTTGGCTATTTCGATACTCCCTTTGGCGGCAATCTCGCTTTGGTCGGCGGGCGCGTGCTGCATGTATGAGCCAAGTACGACACCGAGATACACCCCAAGAAGCCCCAGAATGGTGCCTATCAAAATGCGGGTGCGAGTGTCGGAGAAAAATGCGCCTATCGATGCGAAGAATCCTTTTTTGGAGGGTTCTTCCGAATCGTTGCCGTCGTTTTCTGTGTCAATTTCCGGAGTGTCGTTCTCCGGGTCTATTAAATCGGGATTAAAAACTTCGTTGCTCATATTAAATGTCTATTTAGAATAGAAATTACAAAAATAATAAATAATCATTGTTGTTACAAAATTTTGTCGATTATTTATTCCAAAAAATTCGAGAGAAAATAATCAAGAGGCTGAACAATTCAAGGCGACCTGCAATCATGAGTAATGAGAGCATGTTGAGCCCCGCATCGGGGATATTTGCCCATGAGCCTTCAAATCCTGTGAGTCCCACTCCAAGTCCCACGTTGCCCACCGCCGAGAGTGATGCAATGAAAGAGTTGAATGGGTCGATTCCTGTAAAAGAAAGGAATATAGCACCTGTAGCAATAAGGAGAATATAGACTACAAGAAACGATACCACCTTGCCGAGTACATCGTTGGGCATTGGCACATCGTTCACTCTGATACTTCTCACATTGTTGGGGTGTAGGATATGGTAAAACTCGTTCCCTACAATTTTCATCAGATACACGATGCGGTCGAGTTTGAACGCACCGGTGGTCGAGCCTTTGCAAGCGCCGAAGAAGAACAATACAATTACAATTGTAAGAGCGCCGCTGCCCCATAATTCATAATTTGCCGAAGCAAATCCTGTGGTGGTTATTGTTGACACCACAATGAATAGCGGGTCGATGATTTTGTCGATTGCGGTGTCGGCATAGTTGGAGGCGAAAAGCGATATAGAAATTATTCCCGCCGCTACCAGCACTATTGTAACATACCACCGGAAGATATCATTGTCGCGGAACGAGTGGAAATCGCCGTGCGCCACTTTGAATATCAAGGCAAAATTGGTTCCGCCCAGGAACATAAAAACCAAAATTACACATTTAATATATACCGAGTCGAATGCCATAACGCTGGCTCCATGGGTGGAGTAGCCACCGGTTGACACTGCCGAGAATGTGTGGCAAATAGAATCGAAAATCGAGATGTCGCCAAGACTTAAAAGCAAAAAGCCAATCACGGTTAATGAAATATACACCATACTGAGGCTCTTGGCTGTTTGATTGATTCTCGGGCTGAGTTTGTCTTGTGTAATCACCGACTGCTCGGCATTGAACAGATTCAATCCACCCTCGTAGTTAAGCATCGGAAGAATTGCGAGACTGAAGATTATAATACCCAAGCCGCCAATCCATTGCAATAGCGAGCGCCAGATTAGAATGCCGTGAGGAGCGCCGTCGATGTCGCGAAGCACCGAGGCTCCGGTGGTGGTTATGCCGGATACCGATTCAAAAAATGCCTGAGAAAAATCGAGATGCGGCTCGCCAAGCATAAACGGCAACATTCCGAATAGCGAGAAAGCCACCCATACCGATGATGTAACCATGATTGCCTCTCGTTTTCCCATAGTTTTTTTGTCAGGGCGTATGCCGAATGTCATTAAAGTTCCGAGTCCGAGTGTTATGAGCAGGGAGATGGCAAATGCTTTCAATGAGGCGTCGTGGTAGATATATGCCGTGATAAGCGGAATCGACATAAATGCCGATTCAATCATCAAAAACCACCCCACGATGCGCAATATCAAGGGATAGTTGATTTTTGCTCTTTGTTGTGCAACCATATTGTCTTTTTATAGGGCAAATCTAATTAGTTAAACAATCTTTCCACCTTGTGGATGGCGCCATTGAGGCAGAAAACCACAACATGGTCGCCGGCTTGGATGCGCGTGTTTCCGCTCACCACCATCACCTCGCCGTTGCGTGTGAGACCGGCGATGGTCATGTCGTGCGACAGTTTCAGGTTCTTAACCTCCGACCGAGTGATTTTTGCCCCCTCTTTCACTACAAGTTCAGCCACCTCGGCATCGGCGAGGGCGAGGCATTTGGCGTTGGAGGAGTCGTTGTCGAGCAGAATCTGGAAGATTTTGCTCGATGCAAGCAGTTTCTTGTTGATTATGGTGCCTATGTTAAGCCCTTCGGCTTCGGAGATAAACTGGATGGTTTCCACTTCCGCGATGGTTTTCTTCACATGGAATTCCTTGGCTGTGAGGCATCCCAGGATATTGGTTTCCGAGCTGTCGGTGAGAGCGATGAATGCGTCGTATTCCTGTATTCCCTCGTCTTGGAGGATGTCCATGTCGCGACCATCGCCATGAATTATGTTGCAGTTGGGCAGTTTTTGCGCCAATTCGTGGCATCGCTCAAGGCTCGACTCGATGATTTTGATTTTATACTTCGATTCGTTCATCTTGGCGAGTTGCACCGCGATGCGGCTGCCACCCATAATCATGACACGCTCCACTTCCACCTCTTCCTTGCCACACAAGTCGCGGATATTATCCACATAGTCTTTGGTGGTGGCAAAATAGATGATGTCATTTTGCTGAATGAGGTCATCACCGCGCGGGATAATGGTCTCGTGGTTGCGCTTGATGGCGCAAATGTGGAAATAACTCGAGAGCGATGCGAGCTCTTTGAGGTGCATACCTATGAGTTTGGCGTTGTTGCGCAGTTTCACACCTATTACTATAAGGAGACCGTTGCACAATTCAAACCAGTTTCTCACCCAGTTGCGGCGCAAAGCGATGGTCATCTCCTCGGCAGCGAGATATTCGGGATAAATGAGGTGATCTACTCCAAATTCCTTGAAAAACACCCCATATTCCTTCTTTAGGAACTCATAATTGTCGATGCGCGCCACAGTGCGCTTCGCTCCAAGTTTCTTTGCAAGAGCACAAGATGTGATGTTGCGGGTCTCGTAGGGGGTTACCGCGATAAACAGGTCGGTATTCGCAACACCGGCTTTGTTGAGAATCTTGAATGATGTGGGGCTGCCACAACAAGTCATAAGATTATAGGAGTCGAGACTCATGAGTTTCGACTCATCGTTATCAATGATTATTATATCTTGTTCTTCGTTGGACAGTAGCTTAGCGAGATGCGTTCCCACTTCGCCTGCCCCTGCTATTACTATCTTCATTTTCCGATTTTTGATAAAATGGCTTGTTTGATGCTTTCGTCATCAATGCCACATTCGGCACGCTGTTCAGCCACTGTCGCCTGGTGGATAAAGCGGTCGGGGATTCCAAGCCGAGTTACTGTTTTATTCAAACAATTGTCGTTAAACCATTCCACAACAGCCGAGCCGAAGCCGCCCACAGTCGTTCCATCCTCGATGGTGATGATGTGAGAGAATTTAGTGGCAACTTCCGTGAGGATTTCGGTGTCGAGCGGTTTTACAAATATCATGTCATACACTGCGACACTCACCCCCTCAGCCTCAAGCCGGGTGGCTATTTTCAAGGCATTTTGCCCGATTGGACCCACTGTGAGCAGTGCCACATCGTTTCCATCTTTGAGTTTGCGCCCTTTTCCGATAGGCATCTCCTCAAAATCGTTGTGCCAATCGGTGAGATTCCCTTTTCCTCGAGGATAACGTATTGCCAATGGTCCCTGTGGCTTGAGTTGAGCCGTGAACAGGAGGTTGCGCAGGTCGTGCTCGTCGATTGGAGCCGCTATTGTCATCCCCGGGATTAGGCGCAGGTAGGCGAGGTCGAAGGCTCCATTGTGAGTAACACCATCTTCACCTACAAGTCCGCCGCGGTCGATGCAGAATGTAACCGGGAGGCGTTGTATCGCCACATCGTGAATCAACTGATCGAAGCCGCGTTGCAAGAATGTGGAGTAGATGCAGCAGTAGGGGATAAGTCCCTCCTTGGCGAGTCCGGCGGAGAATGTAACGGCATGACCCTCCGAGATGCCAACATCGAATGTGCGCTCGGGGAAACGCTCTATCATCATCGAGAGCGATGTGCCCGAAGCCATAGCCGCTGTGATGCCCACAATCTTGGGGTTTTTCTCCGCAAGTTCTACAATCGTGTTTCCAAACACGTCTTGATACTTGAGCGGAGGAACCGACGGCTTCTTCGATGCCTCGGTGATTCCTGTCTCGGGGTCGAATTTGCCGGGAGCGTGCCACGTTGTCGGGTCTTTCTCGGCAGGTGCGTAGCCTTTTCCCTTGCGGGTGCGCACATGCAGGATGCGAGGTCCCTGGAGGTCTTTGATGTCTCTAAGCACTTTCACGAGTCCGGCGACATCATGTCCGTCGAATGGCCCGAAATAGCGAATATTCAGCCCCTCGAAGATGTTTTGCTGGTTTGTGAGAAGCGATTTAAGACTATTGTTGAATCTTAAGATTTTGCTTTTGTTCTCCTCATCGATAAGCCCCATGTTCTTGAGCATCATATAAGCCTTGAAACGGAGGCGGTTATATCGTGGGGAGGTGTTAAGGTGTGTCATATACTCGTTGAGCGCGCCGACATTCTGGTCGATAGCCATATCGTTGTCGTTGAGCACAATGAGCAGGTTGTTTTTGTTGATAGAGGCATTGTTCAAGCCCTCGAAAGCGAGTCCGCCGCTTATCGAGGCATCGCCGATAACCGCAACAATGTTTCTGCGCGGTGAATCGTTGTTGATTGTCGAAGCCATCGCCATGCCGAGCGCAGCCGAGATGGAATTGGACGCGTGTCCGGCGATGAATGCGTCATATTCGCTCTCGTCGGGGTTGGGAAATCCGCTCAAACCATCTTTCATGCGGTTGGTGGCGAATCGCTCGCGCCTTCCGGTGAGGATTTTGTGGCTATAGGCTTGGTGCCCGACATCCCACACGATTCGGTCGTAGGGGGTATTGAACACATAGTGGAGGGCAACGGTGATTTCCACCGCTCCCATGCTTGAAGCGAAGTGCCCCGGATTTTTCGACAGCGATTCAATAATGAAATTGCGCAACTCGCTGCACACCTCGGGCAGCAGTTCTTGCGACATTATTCTCAAATCATCGGGATTTTTTATTTTCTCCAACAGATGATAATCGCGATTGATATGTATGTTGTTCGATTCCACGTTGTTATTCTTTCTTGCGTATGTATTTCTTATATAATGGTACAAACACTATTCCACCCGACACGATGATTGTGAAAATCACCATGAAATTAATACCGCGGGTGGCTATCAAGAGATAACACAATATTAGCCATAATGCAGTTAAACAGGCGAATCTGAAAATATTATATTTGCTCATGATGAATTTTATCCATTTAATTTACAAAGATACGATAAATCAAGCCATATTCAAAAGTTTTTTTCAACATTTATCAAATTTTATTCTTGTTGTGGCTCGGTTTTTAGGTTTATTGCTTATCTTTGCAAAAACTTATTTGTGTTATGGTTGTTTCTCAATAACCAAGCTTTTTTTAAGGAACGTCGAACATTTAATTTACAATTTACTAAAAATGGCAAACATTACAAAGGAAATGGCTTT
>JBJEKB010000136.1:0-15372 GCA_051878395.1 Muribaculaceae bacterium | reverse complement strand
ACTACCGCAAAAACCGTGAGATATCTTATTATGCCGACGTGCTATGCGTTACGCCAAAATATCTATCGGAGATTTCAAAAAAAGTGAGCGGATACCCGGCAGCCTACTGGATAGCACGATACACATCGCTCGACATAGCCCATCTGCTACGAAGCCGGCACTTATCGCTTAGCGAAATATGCGACATGTTTGGATTCTCGTCCTATGCCTATTTTTGCCGCTATATAAAGAAGCATCTTGGGGCGTCACCTTCCGATTTCACAGAATAAAATTGAAATAACCGATAAATTGGTAATTATTTCCGAAAAATAGATACAAATTGTATCCATTATTTACAGTTATTTTGCACCGTAAACAATGCTAAAGATGAAACCCAAAGTAATATGCCACATAATGTCGTCGGTTGACGGAAGATTACTCACTCGGCGATGGTCAAAACCTCACAATGGAGCATCCTTGTCGGAGGTATGCAACACTTATTCGGTTATAAGCAATCAATTATGCACAGATGCCTGGATGTTTGGGAAAAACACATTACAGGAATTTGGATTCACCTCTCATTACAATCACTTAGGAAAAGCCATAGTGTCCTGCCCTAAATCGTATCATGGGAAACACTCCTCCACAAGGATGTTTGTTGTAGCAGACCCATTGGGCGAAATAACTTACACCTCCGACACTGTTAGAAATGATAATATCATAACCATATTGGGTGAAAGAGTATCGGAGGATTACCTCAAGCATTTAAGAGAGATGGGAATCTCATATCTGTTTGCAGGAAAAGAGGGTACAAATCTCGAGCTGGCTTTAGAAACGCTTCACGATGAATTTGGCATTAAATCGCTCACCATTCAAGGTGGAGGCATAATCAACGGAGCATTTTTAAAAGCAGGATTATTGGATGAACTCAGTCTTCTGATATACCCCGGCATAGACGGATTATCCGGCATACCATCTATTTTTGAATATCATGGCACTAAGGATGAATTACCGGCTTTAGGGCAATCGCTCGAGCCGGTAAATGTTGAAACTCTTGAATATGGCGTAGTTCATCTTCGATACAAATTTCACAAATCATGACACAGTTAAATAATATAATTTTGGCTCACATACTATAATCACCACTAAACTGTAAGAATTGTAAAATGAAAGCGTTAATCATCACCATGGCGTGTTGCCTTGCGACTTTGGCAACAACAGCTCAAGAAAGAGCGACAGTGTATTTCACAAAAGAAATAAGCGCAGAATCGCTTGTAAGAATCTACAAAGCACTCGGAGTAGAGGCAACCGGGCGTGTAGCCTTGAAGATATCTACCGGAGAAAGTGAGAAATCAAACCACCTGCGTCCCGATTTTATCAAGCCACTGATCGACGAAACCAAGGCGACAATAGTGGAATGTAACACAGCGTATGGA
Source organism: Muribaculaceae bacterium (assembly GCA_051878395.1). Classification (GTDB taxonomy): domain Bacteria; phylum Bacteroidota; class Bacteroidia; order Bacteroidales; family Muribaculaceae; genus W0P31-042. Next base: position 13,957 of record JBJEKB010000136.1, on the reverse strand, counting down.
GGCAACCGCTCTACAACCGAAAATCACCGCCGCGCCATAGCCGAAAGAGGATACGACAAAATTGCGGTTGTGGATATAATGGACGAGGAAGGCTCGATGAATATCCCCACACAAGACACCAAGCATATCGCCTACGATATCGTGGGAAGCCATCTTGCCAACTACGACTTCATGATTAATCTCGCCCACTTCAAGGGACATGCCATGGGAGGTTTTGGCGGAGTGCTTAAAAATGCGTCTATCGGTGTGGCATCGAAGAGCGGCAAAAGTTATATCCACACAGCCGGACATTCAACCACAAGCCCTTGGGGTGGCGAACAAGACCCATTTCTTGAATCGATGGCTGCTGCAGCGCAGGCTGTACACAACTATCTCGGAGGCAGGGTTCTATACATAGATGTGATGAACAATCTATCGATAGATTGTGATTGCGACGGAAATCCTCACAAACCGGAGATGGCAGACATCGGAATCCTCGCATCCACCGACCCGATAGCACTCGACAAGGCTTGTCTCGACCTTGTTTTCAGCCATGACAACACATCGGGCGACACCTCGGTACCACTCCAAAACCGTATTAATGACCGCCACGGCACATGGATAGTAGAATATGGTGAACAAATAGGACTTGGCACTCAAGCCTACAATCTCATCGACATAGATGATGACAGCGGAATTGACATGACAATCGACAATCAAGGCACACCATTGTATAATGTGTATTCAATCGATGGGAAACGAGTCTTGTCGAGGGCTAAAGATATATCATCGTTGCCATCGGGCATATATATAATTAATGGGAAGAAAACTACAATAAAATGAACGAAAGGATAATTGCAGTCATTGCATTGCTATCGCTCGCGATTGCCGGGATGGCGCAGGAGTTAGATAGATACACATTGCTTCTCGAAGATGTGGTGGTTACCGGCACTCGCAACACCACCGACATAAGACATCTGCCGCAGACAGTAACCGTGGTGGGGAGAGAGGCTCTCACCGCCAACGAGCGTGCGAACATTCTCCCCACACTCATGGAACAGGTGCCGGGATTGATGCTCACAAGCCGCGGTATGCTCGGATATGGAGTGTCTTCGGGTGGCTCGGGTGGAATGATGCTGCGCGGCATATCCTCGGGGAGCGGTGAGATTATGGTGCTTATCGACGGACATCCTCAATACAACGGCATCTATGGACATTCCATCAGCGACTCCTATCACACTTTGATGGCAGAGCGAGTGGAAGTGCTGCGCGGACCGGCATCATTGCTCTATGGGTCGAATGCAATGGGCGGTGTGGTGAATATCGTCACTCGCCGGGCAGAACAAGAGGGGCATCATGCCTATTTGAATCTCGGCGCAGGCTCTTACGGCACCGTGCAAAGCGAGGCGGGATACACCCTACGCAACGGCAGATTCCGACTACTTGCAAGCGGACAATACAGCCGCTCGGATAACCATCGTCCCAATATGGGGTTTGAGCAGTATGGAGGCTTTGCAAAGGCACAATACCAAATCAACTCAAATTGGAATGCGTTTGCCGATGCCGACATCACCCACTTCAGCGCCTCCTATCCCGGCACAATATCCGCGCCGATGCTCGAAGCCGACCAATGGATTACCCGAGGGGCGGTAGCCGTGGGAATAGAGAATAACTATGGAGCGACAAGCGGCAGGTTGAGCATATACGACAATTTTGGCATTCACAAGATAAACGATGGCTATAACGCTCTCACCGGCACTCCACAATCGCGTCTTTTCCGCTCAAAAGACGCACTGATGGGCTTGTCGTGGTATCAAAGTGCGATGCTTTGGAGCGGCTCACGCATCACAGTGGGATTTGACTACCAGAACATCTACGGGCACGCATACTATACAAGCCGAGAAACAGGCGAGGTGCTTGACACACCTAATAAGCAGAGCGGCGAGGAACGCAGCCATGAGATTGCGGGGTATGTCGATTACCGGCAAGATGTGCTTTCCATGTTCACCATCGAGGCAGGTGTGAGATACGACCATCACTCGGTAACCGGCAGCGAATGGGTGCCACAAGTGGGCATTGTAGTGCGACCGGTGCACAATGGAGAACTGAAACTTATGGCAAGTAAGGGGTTCCGCAATCCGACGATGCGTGAAATGTATCTCTACCCTCCTTCCAACACCTCCCTTGAGCCGGAACGGATGTGGAATTACGAATTGGCATGGAAGCAGAGGCTTATGGCAGGCAGGTTGCAATATGGAATAAACCTGTTCTACATCGATGCCGACAATATCATTCAAACAGTTAACCGACAGAATGTCAACACCGGGGAGCTAAAAAATAAAGGAGCGGAAATCGAGCTTCAATACCACATCGACAACCATTGGTCGATAAGCACGAATCATTCGTGGCTCGACATGCGCAACCCTGTGGTGTCAGCGCCTAAATACAAAGGATATCTCGGAGCCACAATGAAATATGGCGACTGGGATGCCGTTGTCGGAATCACCCAAGTGTGCTCCCTCTACACATCCATCGGAGAAAACCCTACCACCGAAGACTTTACATTGCTCAATGCCATGGTAGGCTACTCGCTATGCGACAATGCAAGGCTGTGGATAAAAGGGGAAAATCTCCTCGCCCAAAGATATGAATACATAACCGGAATGCCGATGCCCAAGGCAACATTCATGGGCGGGATAAATGTGCAGTTCTAACAGGACCAGACCTTTGTTGATTTGAGAATAACCGATTCCATGGTGCTCCAGGTTAAGCATCATGGAATCACCTTTTAGTGGACCGGGCAAAAAAAATGAATCCCGCTTTGGAGAAAGCAGGATTTCATTTTTAAGGTTTAAGAAAGGCGCGTATTATTTCTTAGCGGCTTCCAAAGATGCTTTACGGAATTCTTTCATCAATTTTTCGAGTTCCAAAGAAGCTTTGCGAGCGCGTGTGCCGGCAGCCTTGTTTCCGTTTTGAACTTGTGCAGTTGCGTTTTCTGTGAAGTTGGCAACTACTGCTTCAATTTTAGACAATAATTCTTCCATTTGTGTATTATTAAAAGTTTGACATTAAGAATTTTGAAACAAATATACAAAATATTAATCACACAAAATTATTTTCGCACAATTTTTATTAAAAAAAGTGGATTTTTTGAGTGATTTTGCCGTTTTTAGGGCTTTTAGAGCGGTTTAGCGCAGAAAATAGTTGGTTTGCGCCTCTGTCTGAACGTCGGTAACATCGCCATGCCCGGGGCACACGGTGGTGTCGGGAGGGAGGGTGAGAATTTTGCTTTTTATCCCCGAAATGAGCAGGTTTTCGTCGCCTCCGGGGAGGTCGGCTCTGCCGATACTTCCGCAAAACAGGGTGTCTCCGGTGAACACAAGGGAGCTGCTCGGGATGTGGAACACAAGACCGCCGGGGGAGTGTCCCGGCACCTTGAGCACCCGGATTTCGTCATCGCCGAGATGGAGGATGTCGCCATCGTCGATTGTTTTAGCGCACACAACAGGCTCAGCCGGCGCGAGTCCGAACATGTCGCATTGCTCCGGAATTTTTGCTCCGAGCGCGTTCTCCTCTGCCGAGCATATCGGCTCAATGCCATAGTGCGACGCAATGTGGGCGGCACCGAGGGCGTGGTCGGCATGAAGGTGGGTGAAAAGCATGAATTTCAATACAAGATTGTTGTCGGTGATGTATTTGTCCACCTTCTCACGCTCATGCTCTTTCGCCATGCCGGGGTCGATAATCGCAGCCTCGCGAGAGGCATCGTCCCAAATAATATAGGTGTTTTCGCCAAAGGCGTTTACCATGAATCTTGCTGCTTTCATAACTTTTAGATTTGCGTGAACACGATTTTCTTTGTCTCGAAAAACTCCTCGGAGAAATAGCTGCTTATCGGGGTCTCCATAATCGGGAGGTGGAGTGTCGAAGTTTCGCTGTCGAGGTTTCCCCCTTTGAGGCAGATAATGCCATTAGGGATGGCGTTTTTGCAATCCGACGCAACGAGGCGGCGCACAAGCGGAACAAGTTCGTCGAGGCGCATCACGGCACGACTCACCACAAAATCAAATTTTCCTTTCACCTCCTTGATATCGCCATGCTGCACCGTTACATTTTTCAGTCCTATTTTGTCGCAGATATCCTGCGCCACGCGCAATTTCTTGCCGATGCGGTCAACAAGATGAAAAGTGCAATCGGGGAACATGATGGCGAGGGGCACACCCGGGAATCCGCCACCCGACCCCATGTCGAGGATTTTCGTTCCGGGAGTGAAATGGATATACTTGGCGATAGACAGGGAATGCAAGATGTGGTTGGGATAAAGATTCTGAATATCCTTGCGCGATATTACATTGATTTTCTCGTTCCACTCGGGATAAAGCACACCAAGTTGCTCGAATTGGAAGTGTTGTTCGGGAGTGAGATTGGGGAAATACTTATCTATCAGTTGCATGAGTAATTGAATTAAGCGGATTATTGGTAGCGACAAAGAAGTCGGCAAGTTCGTCGTAACTAAGCGAAATCTGCGTCTCCCCCACCCTGAAACAAGCGATTTCGAGAGGGAGATACACCCAAGTGAGCCCCTCGGGAGTAATCTTGAAATTGTTGTTGGCGGTGAGGTTGTCGAGATTGAAATAGCCGAGTTCGAGCATATCGTTAACATCCTTGGCGCCGGCACCGGCAACAAGTTGCTGCTTGAGCAGACTGTTGAGCGCGGGGAGAGCCTCCTCGCGGAAAATATCATCGAGAGTGATGCGTTTCATCGTCGCGAGATTGACATTATAGAAAGTGTGCTCGGTGGATGGCTCCTCGTTGTTGTAGCGTGTTGTGGAAGTGCGGCACACCGAAAGGAGCGACTGCGAGTTGAAGCATGGCACAACATCCACGCTCATATCCACAGAGAGCCTATCGTTATCAAGAATCTCGAAATCGGTGGTTTCATCGTCGATTTCATACACTTCACCGGTATCGAAGCGGGATAGGAGCATAGCCACACACATGGTAGCGAGATTTCCATCGGCAACGGCGGTGTCGCTGCTTGTCAACCACGCAGCGAGCATGCGCTGCAATTTGGCAGTCTCGGCAGTATCACGATATTGCGAGGGCACCATGAGTGCCACGCTCGCCTTTGCCACACCTGTTCCGCCCTTGGAGATAGGGAATGAGATGGAATCGGAATTTTTTTGTGCAACAAAAGCAACGGTGTCGCAATCGGAGGAAACGCTCCCACCGGCGCCGCACCCCGACATAAATTGCAACATCATGAAACTCAACAAAATAAACGCAATTATATTTCTCATCTTACTAAATTTGGTTTCAACCGATAAAGTTACGAAAAATTTTTATTCCAACAAATAGCGTGAAATCAAAATTTTATTGCGAAATTAGCAAAATATTCACAATAAATATGATAAACATAGGAAATATTAATACTCTACCCATCACGAAATTTGTAGATTTCGGGGCTTATCTCGATGCCGGAAATGGGGTGGAAATACTTTTACCTCGCCGATATGTAACCGCCGAAATGAATGTAGGCGATGAAATTGAAGTGTTTGTGTATAACGATTCCGAGGACCGCCTTGTGGCGACAACCGAGCGACCGCTCGCAATGGTGAATCAATGTGCCTTTCTCAAAGCCACCGCGGTAAATTCGGTGGGCGCATTTCTCGACTGGGGGCTTCCCAAGGAGCTGCTGGTGCCATTTCGCGAGCAGAAAGTGAGGATGGTGAAAGGGAGATACTACACCGTGTTTGTCTATCTCGACGACAATTCCAAGCGCATTGTGGCATCGGCAAAACTCGACAAATTTCTCGACAACAAGATACCGAAATACCACGCCGGCGACGAGGTGAGGATTCTCATCAACAAGAAAACCGACCTCGGCTACAAAGTGGTGGTCGATGACCTGTTTTGGGGGATGATTTACGACTCGGAGATTTTCTTTGATGTGAACATCGGCGAGCGACATCGCGCATTCATCAAGCAGGTGCGCCCCGATGGAAAACTCGACATCACCCTCTCCCCTTCGTCGAAAGAGCGCACAAAAGATTATGCCGACGAGATAATGGAATTTCTACACGAGAACGGCGGAAGTATGCCCTATAACGACAAGACTCCTGCCGATGAGATAACGAGAATCTTCTCGTGCAGCAAGCGCGACTTCAAGAAGGCACTCGGAAGCCTCTACAAGCGCCACCTCATCACCATCGGCGACGACGGCGTGAAGATTGTGTAGCGCATAGCAATCTTGGCTGTGCAGTTTTCGGGAGATTCTGAGTACCGACTTTTCGGCTATAAGGGTTTTGCAGGCTCAACTCCTCGGTTCTTGCAACTTTCAAGGTAATCATCCACCGCTCTGTGAAAATCATTTGTGATTTCTTCAACGGAAGTGCCCTCGTAGGAGATGAGAGTGCCGTGCAAACCTTGAACTTTGCCAAACAAACACTTATCTTCATCGCTGTATTCTACCGAACCGGTATAACATTTGTACTTTAACATTCCCATAATGTATCAATTTTAGCAGGTTATTTTAAGACAACAAAATCACCCCTGAATAGAGGTGATTTTGTTTATAATTAACTGATATTTCACAAATTAATTTGAAATTGACAGGTGGTGGATTACATCATGCCGCCCATGCCACCCATACCGCCTGCAGGCATTGCAGGAGCAGGATTGTCTTCCTTCTTGTCGGCAATCACACACTCGGTAGTGAGGAACATACCGGCAATAGAAGCAGCATTCTCAAGGGCTACGCGAGTAACCTTGGCAGGGTCGATAACACCTGTTTCGAAGAAGTGCTCGTAGGTTTCGGTGCGTGCATTGTAGCCATAATCACCTTCGCCATCCTTAACCTTTTGAAGGATAACGGCACCTTCAAGACCGGCGTTGGAAACGATTTGACGGAGAGGCTCCTCGATAGCGCGTTTAACAATTTCGATACCTGTGGTTTCATCGTCGTTGTCGCCTACAAGACCTTCGAGAGCCTTGATACAACGGATGTAGCAAACACCTCCACCGGGAACGATACCCTCGGCGATAGCGGCGCGAGTTGCAGAAAGGGCGTCGTCAACGCGGTCTTTCTTCTCTTTCATCTCAACCTCCGAAGGAGCACCGATGTAGAGGACGGCAACACCGCCGGCGAGCTTGGCGAGACGTTCTTGGAGTTTCTCGCGGTCGTAATCGCTCTTGGTTGTAGCGATTTGGTTCTTGATTTGAGCAACACGCTCGGCGATGCACTCTTTGTCGCCTGCGCCATTCACGATTGTAGTGTTCTCCTTGTTAACAGTAACCTTTTCGGCAGTACCGAGGAGGTCGATAGTAGCGCCTTCGAGTTTAAGACCTTTTTCTTCCGAGATTACTACGCCACCAGTAAGGATTGCGATATCCTCGAGCATTTCTTTGCGGCGGTCGCCAAAACCGGGGGCTTTAACAGCGCACACTTTCAAAGAACCGCGGAGACGGTTGACAACAAGAGTTGCGAGAGCCTCGCTATCTACATCCTCGGCAATGATGAGGAGAGGACGACCTGTCTGAGCAGTAGCCTCGAGAATTGGGAGCATATCTTTGAGCACCGAAATCTTCTTGTCGAAAAGGAGGATGAACGGGTTGTCCATGTCGCATTGCATCTTCTCGGCGTTGGTTACGAAATAGGGAGAAATGTAACCGCGGTCGAACTGCATACCTTCTACAACATCAACACTTGTGTCGGTGCCTTTGGCTTCTTCTACAGTGATTACGCCCTCTTTCTTAACCTTGCCCATAGCCTCGGCAATGAGTTGACCGATTTCGGCGTCATTGTTGGCAGAGATGCGGGCTACGTTCTCGATTTTGCCCATATCGTCGTCAACTTCGTGAGCCTGAGCCTTGATAGACTCAACGACACGAGCGACAGCCTTGTCGATACCGCGCTTGAGGTCCATAGGATTTGCACCGGCAGTTACATTCTTGAGACCGGTGTTGATGATAGCCTGAGCGAGAACTGTAGCGGTTGTTGTTCCATCACCGGCATCGTCACCTGTCTTTGAAGCCACTTCCTTAACGAGTTGAGCACCCATGTTTTGGAAAGCATCTTCGAGTTCCACTTCCTTAGCCACTGTAACACCATCTTTTGTGATGTGCGGAGCACCGAATTTCTTCTCGATAATCACGTTGCGGCCTTTAGGACCAAGAGTTACTTTAACAGCGTCGGCGAGAGCGTCCACGCCTTTTTTGAGACTTTCGCGAGCCTCGGTATTGAATTTAATTTCTTTTGCCATAGTAGTAATAAATTAATGTGTTGAACAATTAATTATTTAATGATAGCGAGAATGTCGGATTGACGCATCATCAAATATTTTTCGCCTTCAAACTCGATTTCGGTGCCGGCATATTTGCCATAAAGAACGGTATCGCCTACAGCAACTACCATAGGCTCGTCTTTAGTGCCATTGCCAACAGCCTTAACTGTGCCTTTGAGCGGTTTTTCCTTTGCCGAATCGGGGATGATGATGCCACCGATTGTTTTTTCTTCTGCCGGAGCCGGAACGATGAGTACACGGTCGGATAATGGTTGAATTGTCATAATAGTAATATTTTTAGTTAGAATATTCAGTTTCTTCGATGCCATTGACAGCATCCGCCTTTTGATATGCACAATCTGTGCCAAAATCGCGATTGCGACAAAATGTCATACCCGCCCCTCGGAAAATGACATTTTTGCACACACCCCATAGAAAACGAGGATGCGGATTCCGGGGGAAAACGCATCCTCGTTGTAATTTTTGTTCGATTATCAGATAATGTGCTCGAGCGAAGCAGTGTTGTTGGCAATTTCGTCGTCGGAAACAGAGTAGTTGGCGAGGTCGCCGGCAAAATAGCGGTCGTATGACGCCATGTCGATGAGTCCGTGTCCCGAGAGGTTGAACAAGATAACTTTGCCCTTGCCTTCTTCTTTGCATTTCTTAGCCTCGCGGATAGCGGCTGCGATAGCGTGAGCCGATTCGGGTGCGGGGATTATGCCTTCGCCGCGGGCAAAGAGTGTGGCAGCGGCAAACGACTCCAATTGCGGTATATCCACAGCCTCCACGAGATTGTCTTCGCGCAACTGGCTCACCACTGCGCCTGCACCGTGGTAACGGAGACCGCCGGCATGAATGTTGGCAGGTGCAAAGTTGTGTCCGAGAGTGAGCATCGGGATAAGCGGAGTGTAGCCGGCTTCGTCACCGAAATCGTATTGGAACACACCCTTTGTGAGTTTGGGGCAAGATTCCGGCTCGGCAGCGATGAATCGGGTGTTGGTCTTCCCTTCAAAATTATGGCGCAAGAATGGGAAGGAGATTCCGGAGAAGTTGCTACCGCCACCGAAGCAGCCGATAATCACATCGGGATATTCGCCTGCCATTTCCATCTGCTTCTCGGCTTCAAGACCGATTACGGTTTGATGCAGAGCAACGTGGTTGAGCACCGAGCCGAGTGCGTATTTGCAGTTGGGTGTTGACATTGCAAGTTCCACAGCCTCGCTGATAGCAGTTCCGAGCGAACCTTGATAGTTGGGGTGCTCGGTGATTATTTTGCGGCCGGCTTTGGTTGACATACTCGGCGATGCAATCACCTCGGCGCCATAGGTTTGCATGATTGAGCGGCGGTATGGCTTCTGGTTGTAGGAAATCTTCACCATATACACAGCAAGCTCAAGTCCGAACGCTTTGGCGGCAAGAGAGAGGGCTGCACCCCATTGTCCTGCACCGGTTTCGGTGGTGATATTAGTAACACCCTGTTTCTTGCAGTAGTAGGCTTGAGGAATAGCGGAATTGAGTTTGTGCGAACCTACAGGGCTTACACTTTCGTTTTTAAAATATATGTGAGCCGGAGTGTCGAGAAGTTTTTCCAAACCACGAGCGCGCACAAGCGGAGTTGGACGCCAAATTTTGTACATCTCGCGAACCTCTTCGGGGATTTCGATCCAGGAATCGGTGGTGTTGAGTTCTTGGCGAGAAGCCTCTTCGGAGAAAAGCGGGAAGAAATCTTCGGCTTTGAACGGCTGTTTGGTACCGGGGTTGAGATAAGGACGCGGTTTGGTGGGCATATCGGGTATTATATTATACCATGCGGTGGGAATATCGCGTTCTTGAAGAAGAAATTTTTTAGAGTCCATTTTAGTTGATATTTAAGTTGATTTTCTACTTTGTTTGAATGTCGATGCAAAGATATACGCTATTTTTTAATTGCGCAAATATTTTTGCAAGAAATTTCAATTTTTATTTATATTATTTCATCCAAATCGCATATTTATACCCCAAGAAAGCATAACCGAGCCGCATTTTATATATAATGTGCAACGCAAAATTGGAGAGAAAAAAGAAATTTACTATATTTGCACAATAAATATACAGAGATGGACAACAAATCGCTAAAAAAGACAATTAGTGACGAAATAGGCAAAACCGGTAATGAGGTGGATTTACTCATAACCGGTCTTATCAACGTGATTAAAGACCGATGCGCAGATATGGATTCGATTGCGGTTCCGGGATTTGGATTGTTTGAGCCTCGAAAACGGCTCGAGCGGGTGAATGTACACCCCTCCACAGGCAAGAAAATCCTCATCCCGCCCAAAATCACGCTCACATTCAAGACAAGCGCAGTGATGAAACAACGACTGAAAGATACTAACGAATAAAACCGACGATGAACAACAAAATATCATTTCCCGAACTTGTGGAATTGCTGTCGAAATCGACCAATGCATCGAAAAAGACATGCGAAGCGTTCCTAAAATCATTTTTTGGAGCGATTGAAGATGCGCTTGCCGCCGGAGAGACGGTGAAAATCAAAAACCTCGGCGTGTTTAAGGTTGCGAAAGTGGAAGCCCGAAAGAGCGTCCACGTGAATACCGGCGAGGAAATCGAGATTCCCGAACATAACAAGATAATTTTCACCCCCGACAAGTCGCTCGCCGACGCTGTAAATGGGGCGTTTGCCGAATTTGAGACTATCGAATTGGACGACAACGCAGCTGAGGCGATAGAGGAGATTGGCAATGAAGCGCCGGCATTGCCTTCGGCGCCTGAAGTGCCCGAGATTCCCGAGGTGCCACAGCAACTCGATGAAGCGCCGGAAACAAAAAGCGAAGGCGACAGCCCTACTCCCCCACTCCCGCCCGAGGCACCGCAACCCGAGCCGGAGCCACAACCGGAGCCGGAGGCGCCGCAACCGCCTGTGCAGGCTCCCACGCCGGTTTCAACCTTCATTCCGCCCGCAAATATCGACAACGACGACACCGAGGAAGAACCCGACGATGACGAAAACAGCGATGACGACGAAAGCCGTCCATCGGGCAAGGCTGCATTTTTCTGGGGAATTATCACCGGATTTGTCGCTTCTTGCATCCTGTTTTTCGCAATCTCGATTGCCGTGGGCTTCCCCCTCGTGATTACTTCGAGCGAGCAAGAGGAAGAAGAGCCGATTGAAGAGGTTAAAGCGCCCGAAGCAACCGCAACCGACACAACCACCGTTGCCGCCGCACCCGCCGAGCCGGCGCCCGCCCCCGCACCCGCCCCACAAGCCAAAACAGCGAAATTGCGCACCGACACAGTGGGCCGCACCCGTTTTCTCACCACAATGGCAAGGGAATATTACGGCGACTTCCGCTTCTGGGTGTATATCTATGAAGAAAACAAGTCGGCAATCAGCAATCCCGACAAGATAAAGCCCGGAACTGTGGTGGTGATTCCCGATGCTGCAAAGTATGGAATCGACGCCAACAATCCGGAATCGATAAAACGAGCCGAGGCACTGTCGAGAGAGATTCAAAAAGGTAAAAATTAGCGCGGTAATTCACAAAAAAAATTAAAACCGCCCGAAAAATGCCGAAATAGTTAAATTGCGCAACCATTGATAGTAAAAATTAACGGTTGGCATTAACATATTATTGGCGATAAGTGATAATTTTGCAGTATAATTGAACAACAAAGGATAAAAACATATATAAATTATGAGTGAACCAGTCAATATCAGAGAATTAAACGACTTGATAGAGAGTAAAAGCGGATTTGTGAAACTCATTTCACAAGGTATGGACCAAACAATCGTGGGTCAGAAGCACCTTGTAGATAGCCTGCTAATTGCATTGCTTGCCAACGGACACATTTTGCTTGAAGGTGTGCCGGGATTGGCAAAAACACTTGCAATTAAAACTCTCGCACAACTCATCGATGCAAAATACAGCCGCATCCAGTTCACCCCCGACCTTTTGCCTGCCGATGTTATCGGTACAATGGTGTATAGCGTGAAAAATGAGCGCTTCGAGGTGAAAAAAGGTCCGGTTTTCGCCAATTTCGTTCTTGCCGACGAAATCAACCGTGCCCCGGCAAAAGTGCAAAGTGCGCTTCTCGAGGCAATGCAGGAACGCCAAGTAACAATCGGCGACAACACATTCGCCCTCGACAAGCCTTTCCTTGTGATGGCAACACAAAACCCGATTGAGCAAGAAGGAACCTACCCGCTTCCCGAGGCGCAAGTCGATCGTTTCCTCATGAAGGTGCTCATCGGCTACCCCAACAAAGAAGAAGAAAAGCTCATCATTCGCCAGAACATCCGGCAAACAAGCCACCGCATCGAAGCCCTCGTCAACCCCGAGGAGATTCTCGAAGTGCGCAAGATTGTTGAGAAAATCTATATCGACGAAAAGATTGAGAAATATATCGTTGACATTGTGTTTGCAACCCGTTTCCCCGGCGACTACGCGCTCAACGACCTCACAAGCATCATCTCATTCGGTGCATCGCCCCGTGCCTCGATTTCGCTTGCTCTCGCAGCACGCGCTTTCGCATTCCTCAAAGGTCGCGGCTTCGTGATTCCCGAAGATGTGCGCGCCGTGTGCCACAATGTTATGCGCCACCGCATCGGCTTGTCCTATGAGGCTGAGGCAAACAACATCAACGCCGATGATGTTATCAGCGAGATTCTCGACAAGATTCCTGTGCCTTAATCATCACTCTGCACCATGCCGCAAGCACATTGCCTGCGGCTATAACTCATTATTAACCAATTTATATTGATAATGGACACTACAGAGTTACTAAAAAAGGTAAGGAAAATAGAAATAAAGACCAAGGGTCTGTCGCAGAACATCTTTGCCGGTGAATACCACTCGGCATTCAAGGGACGCGGTATGACCTTCTCGGAGGTGCGCGAATACCAGTATGGCGACGACATCCGCGACATCGACTGGAACGTAACGGCACGCCACAACCGCCCTTACGTTAAGGTGTATGAAGAAGAGCGCGAACTCACCGTCATGCGCCTCATCGACATGTCGGGCAGCAAGAACTTTGGCGCCGAAGGGGTGGTGAAACAGGAAATGATAACCGAAATCGCCGCCACTCTCGCATTCTCAGCCATTCAAAACAACGATAAAATCGGTGTGATTTTCTTCAGCGACAAGGTAGAGAAATTCATCCCTCCCAAGAAAGGACGCAAGCACATCTTGCGCATTATCAGCGAACTTCTCGACTTCAAGCCCGAAAATCGCGGCACCGACATCGGCTATGTGCTCCAATACATGACCGACGCTATCAAAAAACGCTGCACCACCTTTATTATCTCCGACTTTATCGACGACCACGACTACTACAAGCCGCTTTCCATCGCAAGCCGCAAGCACGATGTTACCGCTATTCAGGTGTATGACAAGCGCGACACCCAGCTCCCCAACATCGGACTTATGAGGATTACCGATGCCGAGCTCGGCACCGACAAGTGGATAGACACCGGCTCTCAGAAAGTGCGTCAAGCATACAGCAAGTGGTGGTATGAACGCCAGCAGTACATGACCGGCACCGCGCAGAAATGCAAGGTGGAAACCGCATCGATTGCGACCGACGAAGACTATGTAAAAGCGCTTATGGCACTATTCAAGAAAAGAGGACACTAAACGATGAAAAGATTTTTACGAAATATTGGGTGTTGACAAAAAGGCATCGCAAGATGAAAT
>JBJEKB010000135.1:0-15395 GCA_051878395.1 Muribaculaceae bacterium | reverse complement strand
AATGCCACGTCAAACACGGTTCCGTCGCCCGATGATGGATCCACTGTGAAATACCCCACTCCAAACGATGTGAGGTTCTGGAAGAAGTGCGTTCCCTGGCTCGGCTCGATGCGATATCCCGGAAGTGCCGATTCCACAATGAGTTTGGCACTCGAAATATGCGCCCATTTCACCGGAATACCGAGTGCGGTGTCGCTTGAACCCCAGCGCCCGGGACCCACGAGAATGTAGTTTCGTTCCTGTGCCGTAAAGTTACTATTTATTTTTTCAATTTCACGCGCTATCGCCGAATTATTTAACGAAGAGAAGTGTTCCGGGCGGATATACACCACCGAATAGAGGTTGTCCATCATTCCGTGGCCGAGTGCGGTGAAGGTTTTGAGCAACAATTTGTCGTCGGAGCACTCCATGATGTTTTCGTCGAGCATCTCGCGCCTATCGACAATCGGACGTATCTGCAACCAGTAGATTTGACCTTTCATTTCCCCTTTGGCATCTACCATTCCGGCAAATTCAATCTCCACCGGGCGCCCCATTGCGCTCTCTCCCTTGGAAAGCATAAACTCGAGCACTTTGGCAAGCGGGAAGGCGTCATATTTGAGCATATTGTTGAACGTAACTACTCGTCGCCCGATGCCGTATTCCCCCTCGCGGAGGGTCATGTCGTTGACATCGTAGGTCGAGACTGTGAATTTCAATGCGCCTGTGTCGGCAAAATTCTGCACTCTCACCTTTTTGATGTTGAAACCGTCGTCAACCGAGAATTTCTCATCGATATTCTGTGTGTCGAGGGCATACAGGCGGGTTTGTGTGTCGCGCAAAGCGAGGTCGATGGTGCTGGTCTGCAACACGCTTTCGGGGTGTCGCGGCGAGAAACGCAGCGCCAATCCGCCATCGACAATATATTTTCCAAGCCCTACAGCCACCTCCACAACGCCGTCTTCGGGTTGCTCGTGGTTGATGGGGTAGTAGTTGAGCGAACGACCCACGCCCGAGAACGACGGGAAATAGCATCCGTTCCAGTCTTTGCCTATCACCTCCTGGATTATCACCGCCATCTTCTCCTGGTCGATGACATTGCGCGTGGCTGTCATATACGCCTTGCTGTCGCGGAAGAATACCGAGGCATAAACGCTCTTGATGGCGTTGCCGAGCATTTCGAGCATTGCATGTTTGTCGGTGAGTTGAGGTATCATGTAGGTGGAATAGATGCCTGCAAACGGCTGGTAGTGGGAGTCTTCAAGCAAACTCGAGCTGCGCACTGCCAGCGGCTTGTCAACCACCTCGAATAAGGCGTAGAAATCCTCCACAAGACGCTCGGGAAGATGAGCTTCGAGGAAGCGGTTGAGTATCTCCTCATCGGGAGCATCGCTCAGCGCTATAGGGTATAGAGCGTTATGCTCCATAAACTCATCGAAAATGTCGGTGCAGAGCACCACCGAGCGCGGTATCGATATGGTTACTCCTTCAAAGTCGTCGCACACCGGGTTGTGCTTTATGATGTTGTCGATAAATGCCAAGCCGCGCCCTTTGCCTCCAAGCGAACCTTGTCCGATTCTGGCGAAATTGGAGTAATAGTCGAAGCGATTGCGGTGAAATACAGCCACAACGCCGCGGTTTTTCATCTTGCGATACTTCACAATGAGGTCGAAGAAGAGTTGGCGCACTGCCGGGGCTTCGTTGATGTCGCGGAACCTGTGTGCCTTGATAATCTCGGCGATTGGAAACATGGCGCGCGAATAGAGCCATCGCGAGATGTCGTTGTAGGATGCGTGATAGAGAAGCGATTCCGCCGGGATGTCGAAAATGTGGTTTTGCAACTCCTTGAGGTCGCGGATGCGCAATATCTCCTCGCCTGTCGCAGGATTCTTGATGATGAAGTCTCCGAAACCGAAGTCGCTCATGATAGCGGCTCCCAAATCCACCGGCAGTTTCTTGGAGTTCTTGTCGAGGAATGTACATTTCATATTCTCGACAGTCTCGCGGTTCTGTACCTCCGACGACTGCACGATGATAGGAAGATAGGGGTCGTTTTCGCGCAGGTATTTGGCAAATTCGATGCCGGCTTGCGAATTTTTCACTCCCTCTTTCATAAACGACACGTCAGTGATAACTCCGAGCATGTTTTTGCTGAAATGGTCGTAGAGTTGCCGGGCTTCTTCGTAGTTGCGCGCAAGCATCACCTTCGGGCGCCCGCGCATTCGCAGCATCTGCTCATGCTCGTTGAGTGCTTCGGTGCTGAAAATCAGCGATTGGCGAAGCAGGAATTTGTATAGCGTGGGAAGAATCGACGAGTAGAAGCGCACCGAGTCCTCGACAAGGAGTATTAGTTGCACGCCCACGCCTATGATGTCGTTTTCGGCGTTTTTCTTGTCCTCTATCAGTTTGATTATCGCAAGTAGCAAATCCACGTTGCCGAGCCAACTGAAGACATAATCCACACCGCTGAAGTCCTCGTTCTCGAGGCGTCGCGACACCTCGCGCGAGAATGGTGTGAGCACCACATACGGGATGTCGGGATATGAGCGTTTCAGTTCCTTGGCTTTCTCGAATGTTTCCGAGATGTCGATACCCGGCATTGCGATGATTAAGTCGAATTGTTTCTCCGACAGGCGTTTTGCCGCTGTGTCGAAGTCGTTCACCTGCACAAAGCGCGGTGGTGAACTGAGGTTGAGCCTCACATATTCAAAATAGATTTGCTCCTCCACGCGTCCGTCATCCTCCATCATGAATGCGTCGTAGGGGGTGGCGATGAGAAGCACATTGAATATCCGCTTCTGCATCAGGTTCTGGAAGGCGGTGTCGCGTAGATATAACTGACTTAAACTCGTTTCGTTCATAATCTAATTGTTGTCGTCGATTAAACGCAATAACTGCTGCACTTTGTTTATTTTACTGCGCAAATAGGGCGTTGACTGTATCTTTTCTGCCATTGCGAGATATTTAGCGGCTGTGTCGGCATCTCTTGCAATAGTTTTGGCATCGGAATCGGGAATTTTGCTATTCTCGAAGAGGGAGAGTAGCGCTTTGCGCGATGACGGAAGGCTTTCGAACGATGTGCCTGCCGTGGCGAGCCGTTTTTCCACCTCCATAACATAGTAATTGCCTATAGTGAGCAATGCCTGCACATCGTCGGGCTTGTATTCCACAATCTTGAGCATTGTGATGATGGCATTGTAATATTCCCCCTTGAGTAGATAGGCATTGCCGAGGTATGAGAGAAATTCCACATTGTCGGGCGAAAGGCGCAACAGGTCGGTTGCCAGCGCAATGGTGCTGTCGGCATCGCCGCGAAACACTGCAAATTCAAGCAATTTCACATCGATTGCGCGTGCCATCCACGATTGGTGCTTTTTCACCAATCTCAGGAAGTTGACATACACATCGGGGCGGGCAAGGCTCACCGCTCCGCTCCTCACGCCATCGAAAATCGAGTCGAATGGTATTGCGTGGCTTTGCACTTGCTCCATGAAATCCACCTGCATTGCCTCATCGTTGAGCAATCCTGCAAGCAGAATCGATTTGTAATAGTTCGACGGAAGGTCGGGTTTCTGCCTCAGCATGAGTTCATACATCGCCATGGCGCTTCCCCATTCGCCGTATTCATAGAATCGCGACGCCTTCACCTCGAGGGTGTGGTAGGGGGTCTCGGCGGCTTTTGCCGGTGCCGAAGCAAGCAGTAGCGAGAGAATCAGAAACAAGACCTTGCATTTCATAACATCCCGGGCGTTTTAGAGAGACACATCATATTTTGCCAAGAGCTCGCGAGTCATCTGCATGAGGTGTCCGTGGCGCGAGTCGTGGATATATTTGTATGGCACATCTTTCACCGAATGGTAGGTTACGATGTTGCCCGATGTCTTGAGTGTGAGGCATTTAAGAGCCGGGACGGCACCTTTTCTCGGTGAGCGGATGAGCGGACGGAAGAAAAGGGTGGCAAGCGGGTCATACCAGCGGTGCATGGTTATCATGTCGCTATCCACCACTCCCGGGTCGGCGCAGTTGATTTTGAGCGATGTGTAGCAGTGTGCCATGTACATCGCAAAATGGGTGAGCGCGCTTTTGCTGCGGCTGTAGGTGCGCAACTGGGCAAATTGCTCTTGCGACTCGTCGATTGAGGTTACAGCCTTGGGATAGGCATATCGGGTGAGCGATGTGGTGAACACTATGTTCCCACCCTTTACCATCAATGGTGCGATGAGCACCGAGAGCATCACAGTGCCGGTGTAGTTGACGGCAAATGTCATTTCCCTGCCATCGTCGGTGGTGGTATAGTCTTTACACATAATGCCGGCATTGTTGACAAGTGCCTTCACCGGCACTCCGAGCTCCTTGACACGGGCTGCAAATGCCTTTACCGATTCCGGCTTGTCGAGGCTTAGGGGGATGAATGTGATGTTTTTGTTCTGTGTTTCTGATGTGATTTCCTTTGCCAATTCGAGGGCTTTCTTTTCGTTGCGGCAAGCGAGCACAACATTTTTTCCGGCACGAGCCACGGCACGCGAGATTTCGCGTCCTATGCCTCCTGTTGCTCCGGTGATGATATAGATTTCTTCGTTTTCTTTCATTTTTTTATCTTTTCAAGTATTATACGCTTTGCCCACATTATAAACCAGGTGGGGAGCGATGCAACGGCTACAATCGATATGCGATTGAAGAGTCCGTTGACATATTGTTTTCTTCCTTTAAATAGTCGTTTTAGGGCGCCTTTCACAAAGGCGTGTGGCGAAGTGAGGGCTCCGATTGCCACGCCCACTTTCTGCCACTTCTTGGGGAGTCCGAAAAGGTCGGTGGCAAGACCTCCCGGGCAGGCTACCATCACTTTCACGCCATGGTCGCGCAATTCGTAATGCAACGAGCGGGTAAACACCCTGATGAACGCCTTTGTAGATGCGTAGAAGCCTATTGTGGGCATCGGCATCCACACCGACATCGAACTCATATTGAGTATATATCCATGCCCTTTCTCGCGCATCATCTTGCCGATGGTGTAGCAGAGACGCGCCACTGTGGCGACATGCAGATTGATATAGAGGTCGATGTATCGCTCATCGTGGTCGAGAATTTCCTTGAAGGTGAAAATCCCGGCATTGTTGATGAGCACTTCCGGGTCTTTCCCTATCTCGCGGCACCGATTCATCACCATTTCGGCGGCATCGGCGGTGGCAAGATTCTGATTCATAATGTTGCAGGTTACCTCCGGGGCGAGTTGCTCGATTTCGACTTTCATCGCCTCGAGTGCCTCGGGCTGGTTGCTCACCAGCAGTAGGTCGTAGCCCTTTTGTGCCAGTTGGCGCGCAAATTCCGCTCCGATTCCCGATGAGCCGCCTGTAACTATTGCAAGTTTATTTTCCATTTCGAGCCTTGA
The DNA here is from genome assembly GCA_051878395.1 of Muribaculaceae bacterium. GTDB lineage: Bacteria > Bacteroidota > Bacteroidia > Bacteroidales > Muribaculaceae > W0P31-042. Next base: position 10,027 of record JBJEKB010000135.1, on the reverse strand, counting down.
TATCTTCGATTTCCTTTTTCAGGCATTTGGGCAAGTCGCCGCAATGCTTGTGGCACACCATGTCGATGGTGTACATCCTGCCGATGCAGTAGTTCACATGGTCGCAGCCGCAACGCTCCTCGCCATCGCGCATCCGGTTGACAAAATCGGGCTCGTTGATGAGCGCGCGCCCCATTTGCACAAACTCGAATCCGCTGTCGAGCACTTTGTCGATGCCCGAGCGAGACACGCAGCCGCCAACATAGATGAGCGGCATCTTCAACTCGCTGCGAAAACGCAATGCGTCATCAAGGAAATACAGGTCTTTGTATTTTACTGTGGGTATCATAAAGCGTCCGGCAAGGCGCACGCCCCATTTGAGCCACCAGCAGTCCATATAGTGGGTGAGTGTCTTGATAGGCATCTCGCCGCGCATAACATACATCGGGGCTTTGCTCACAAATCCGCCGCTCAACACCAGTCCGTCGAGGCCTTTCTTCTCGAGTTCCTTTGCCACAGTTACGCAGTCGTCGATTTCAAGTCCACCCTTGAACCCATCGCGCATGTTCACCTTGGCAATCACGGCAATCTCGCCTGCAGCAGCCTCTTGCACCTCGTCGATACACATCCGCATGAATGTCATGCGATTGTCGAGCGAGCCGCCAAAGGAGTCCTTGCGATGATTGGTGTAAGGCGATAGAAATTGGCTGATAAGATATCCATGACCGGCATGAACCTCCACGCAGTCGAATCCCGAATCTTTCGCCAAGCGCACGGCATCGCCATACGCCTTTGCTATCTTCTTGATTCGGTCGGCATCGAGCCGGCGCACAAATGTGGGCGAATAGAGGTTAAATCCGCCGGAAGCGCCAAGCGGCATCTCGCCTGTAATGGCGCTGTGCGACATGTTTCCGCAGTGTCCCAGTTGTATCGACACCTTTGCCCCCTCGGCATGAACACCATCGGTGAGGTGGCGAAGCGCCGGAACAATCTCGGGCCGCATCCACAACTGTCGCGGGAACGACAAGCCGTCGCGGGTTACGGCGGCGTATGCCACCGTGGTCATTCCGATTCCTCCTCGGGCAACCGATGTGTGGTAATCGTATAATTGCTCCGATGGAGCGTTGCCGGGGCACATCCCCTCAAATGCCGCACTTCTTATAGTGCGGTTTCTCAGGGTGATTGGTCCCAGTTTTGCTTCGGTGAATAATTTTGATTCTCCCATCGCTTAATAGATAAATGGTATAATGCTTTTTAAGTGTAATTTGTCAAATTCTTCGCCAAACTCTGCGCTGTAGCGGCGGTTGATTTTCCGTGCTCGAGGCGCAAGATTGGCAAATGTCCACAGTGCAAACACCGCTCCGGCAAGGCTCCATGTGAGTATGGCAAAGCCAACCCATTCCATAAACTCGCCCAGATAGTTGGCACTCGACACATAGCGGAACATCCCGCCGCGCGGTATGTAGTGGGCTGTGTCGCCGGGTTTGCGAAGGTGGCGTATGATATAGTCGCTCTGCAGGTTGATAAACATCCCCGCAAAAAACACTATCGTTCCAATGATAAATTGTGGCGAGAGAAGCCACGAATCGGGGTAGCGGTCTGCCGGCGAGAGGTAAAAGAGCCATCCGCCTTGCATCACTGCATTCAGGAGGTTAAACACCACCCCCATCAGCATAATCGACACCGGCATTCTGTTGTGTCCTCTGATTAGCAGCGGAAATATAAACGAACGCTGAAAATAATGTAACTGAAATATTACAAACATCGTCAGCGGCGCTGCCATAAATGTGCGTTCGCTCATCCACCACAGCGCAAGCATCGCAAAAAACACGGGCGACTCCATCAGCACCCACCCTAAGCGGTTGTCAACCGAGATGCCCCATTTGCGGCTAAACATCATCCCATATCCAGCCTCTACAAACTGCAACGCAATGAAAACCACCACTGCAGCGATGCTCATTGCCAATAATAATGTGTCGAACGATTGAACAAGATTCATGTTTGTTTGCTTTTGAAGATGTAAAGTTACTCATTTTGGCTACACTTGCAAAGCGAAATCCAAGTTTTTTGCACAAATCCTCAAAATCCGAGCATTTTCACCCGCCCGACGCCGATCGTTTATGGGCGCAAAAAAGGAGAGCACGCCTCCCGGCGGACTCTCCAACCCTAAATATTAATTGCTTGAAAAGTAAATTATTTCACAAGGATTTTTTGTGCAGCGTTGCCTGCTTTAACAATGTAAAGACCGGGGGCAACTGCGATGCTGGCGTCGGCAGCCGATGTGTTGGCTACTTCTGCACCTGCTACGGTATATACTGTAACATTTTCGGCATTCGGATTGTTGACAATGATGTTGCCATTTGCTGCGAATGCACGGATGTCGGAAGTCTCAACTGCGCTCACGCCGGTGTTCTTGCCAAATTTTACTGCCTTGATACCGAGGTCAACGTTGGAAACTGTATAGACTACCATGTCGTTTTCGGTTGTAGCAATGAGAACATCACCGGTGCACATGCCGTCGGCATCGGTTTTTGAGCATGGGAAACCGGGGTCGCCTGTCTCTGAATCGGCATCGCGATGATATACAGTCATTTCAAGTTCTCCAATGCAGCCTGTTTCTGCTGCGCCAAGTTCGCCCGAGAATTTCGAGATGTCTGTTACATCATAGAGGTAGAGATATGTGCTCATACCCCAGTAGCCAAAGTATGAAAGGTCTTGAATAACAAGATATTTGGCACCGTTAAATTCGATAGCGTCGCCCGAGTTGGGAGCGTATGCCCATGCAGCACCCGATTTGTCTTGAACATTAGATTTTGCAGTATTTGTTGTGCCATCTACAAAGTAGAATTTGTCGAGGTCATCACCCCAGTAATAGTGGCCGAGGAAATAACCATCTTCTACATTGGAAGAGCGGAAGATAACCTTTGTATTGTTGCAGCCACCTGCCCATTGGTTTACACCTTCGATTGTAACCATTGTGCCTTCACCCACAACGCCGTCTTTTACAACCCATTGCATCATGTATTGTGCATAAAGGCCATCGAAAGTTGCAGCTACAACAGCGTTGCCATCGAGGTCGCCGTTGATGTCGAGGCGAGTGCCAAGTGTAAGACCGGTGAAAGGGTTCTCTACCGATGCCCATTCCATAGGCACGCCGTTTACTTTGCTGGTTTTGAAGAGTTTGAATGTGCCTGTTTCGCAATAGCTTGCGATGAGCATGTTGCCCTTAACGTCGGAAGCAACACTACCTTTGGGGTCGGCGATACCAACGATGATTTCACCTTTCTTTTCGCCTGTAACGGGGTCGAGATAGATAGGTTTGCTGCCATCACCAAGGTCGAGAACGAGATATTCGCCACACATTGCGAGAGACGGGCGGATTGTGCCACCTGCGGTTACGCCGTATGTTTCAAGGCTGATGTCGAACAAAGGAGTTGCAGAAGCAACGTCAATGCCGGTGTAAACAGCATCTTGTGCAAATGCGCTTGAAGAGAGCAACATTACCGATGCAAGAACAGAGTAAATTTTTTTCATACCAAATAAGTTTTTATTGTTAATAAAGAAATTATGTATTATTTCGTCTATAGGTTTTAGCAGTATTCAATTATCGCTGCAAATATACACATAATTTTATATACAAAAATAAATTTCATAAAAAATTTTATTAAAACCTTCATTTTCTCTGTTTTTATTGGTAAAATTGCCTCTCTTTTGCTACATCTCAAGCCAATAACTCAAATTACTTGCGCTTTTATCTCCTTTTTGTTGATTTTGAGCAAAAAATGCGTTTTTCCTTTGCTATGTGAAAAAAAAGTGTTTACTTTGCACACTAATTGTGCGGGTATCATATATTTGCACGAATATTTGTCGAAAAAATTAAAATAATAAAAAGATATGCTACACATTTTTATCACTATTTTGATTCTTATCGCTGCAATCTTGCTGATAGGAGTTGTACTCATTCAAAAATCGAAAGGTGGAGGTCTTGCCTCTAACTTCCAAGGTGCAAACCAAATCATGGGTGTTAAATCCACTACAAATTTTGTGGAGAAAGCCACTTGGACTCTCGCTATCGTTATCTGCGTGTTGTCGATTCTTTCTTCATTCACTGCCAAGAGCGACCTCGTAACAGGTAGCCGTGTTAAGGCTCAAGCTCCTACCGAGCAAGCCGCTCCTGCATTCCCGACAGAGAAAGAGGCTCCTGCCGCTCCTGCTGCCGACGCTCCCGCTGCCGACAAAGCGGAATAATCAGTCAGACACAAATACATGCTTTGATACATAAAAGGCGATATGGTTGCCACGGCAATCGGTCGCCTTTTTTCAATAATAAATCGTTAACGCTATGGAATCGCTTAAGACTCTATATAAAATAGGTGTGGGTCCTTCGAGCAGCCACACTATGGCGCCTCGCCGTGCCGCCGAGATTTTCTTGCAACGTAATCCTCACGCGCAATCGTTTGTGGCTCGCCTCTACGGCTCACTTGCCGCTACCGGCAAGGGGCACCTCACCGACAAGGCAATTCTCGACACTCTGTCGCCCCATGCTCCCACCACTATCGAGTGGCACCCCGACGTGTTTCTCCCTTATCACCCCAACGGAATGGTTTTCGAGGCTTCCAACGGATATGCTACCGACACCTGGGAGGTGTATTCGGTGGGCGGAGGCTCGCTCTACTGGAAAGGGATGCCCGAGGAGCAGAACGAGGTGTATGAAAAGAGCACAATCAAGGATATTCTGCAATGGATCGACGCCAACGGGCGGAGCTACTGGGAATATGTCGAGGAGTGCGAGGGGAAAGAGATTTGGGACTACCTGCACGAAGTGTGGGAGGCGATGAAAGCAGCGGTGAAACGCGGTCTTGAGGCTGAAGGTGTCCTTCCCGGCGGTCTTGGTGTGAGACGGAAGGCTGTGAGCTACCATGTTCGCGCCAAGGGATATGTCGATTCACTGCGCAGCCGTGCGCTGGTGTATAGCTACGCTCTCGCAACAAGCGAGGAGAATGCCTCCGGCGGACAGATTGTAACCGCGCCCACCTGCGGCAGCAGCGGTGTGCTTCCCGCTGTACTTTACCACCTTGCTACTACTCGCGATTTCAGCGAGATGCGCATCCTGCGCGCGCTCGCAACTGCCGGGCTTTTTGGCAATGTGGTGCGCACCAACGCTTCGATTTCGGGTGCCGAAGTGGGATGCCAGGGCGAAGTGGGCGTTGCCTGTGCAATGGGTGCCGCTGCCGCCTGCCAACTCTTTGGCGGCACTCCGGCGCAAATCGAATATGCAGCCGAAATGGGGCTTGAGCACCACCTCGGGCTCACTTGCGACCCGGTGTGCGGATTGGTGCAGATTCCTTGCATCGAACGCAATGCCTATGCCGCGGCGCGTGCCCTCGATTCCAATATCTATGCCACTTTCAGCGATGGAAAGCACTTTGTGAGCTTCGACCGCGTGGTGGAGGTGATGAAGCAGACCGGACACGACATCCCAAGTCTCTACAAAGAGACATCGGAGGGTGGACTTGCGGTGATAAAGTGATTTCGGCTATTGCGCAATCGGCAACTCGATGCGGAATGTGGTTCCGTGGTCGATTACCGAATCCTTCACATAGATGCGTCCGCGGTGATATTCCTCGATGATGCGCTTCACGAGGGTGAGTCCGAGACCCCAGCCGCGCTTCTTGGTGGTGTAGCCCGGGTTGAACACCGTCTTGAAATTCTTCCGAGGTATTCCCTTGCCGGTGTCGGCAACATCGATAATCACCTTTCCGGCATCGGAGGTAACCGAAATGTCGATTTTCCCGACCCCCTGCATCGCATCTACGGCATTCTTTGTGAGATTCTCCATCACCCACTCAAAGAGTGAGCGCGACAACATCACCGGGATTTCGTTTTCGGGGAAGTGCATTGTGAGAACGACGCGCTTGCTGATGCGCGATTTCATATATTCGAGGCTTCCTGCCACAGTCTCATTGATATAGCATAACTGCAATTCGGGTTGCGAGCCGATTTTCGAGAAACGGTCGGCGATAATCGACAGGCGATGCACATCCTTGTCCATATCTCCCACAATCTCGCTATCCACGCCGGTCTCTTTGAGCACCTCGGTCCACGCCATCAGCGACGAGATGGGAGTGCCGAGTTGGTGGGCGGTTTCTTTCGACAATCCTACCCACACCTTGTTCTGTTCGGCTTTCTTCATCGACACCACTGCAAAATAGACAATGGCGATAAACACGAGCATCACCACAAGTTGGATGTAAGGGAAAATCGAGAGGCGCACAAGCAGGTCGGAATCCTCGTAATAGAGGCGTTGCACCGTGTTGCTGTCGATATTGAGTTCGATGCAGTTGCGCGAGTCTTTCATCGACGAGAGTTTGTGTTTCAAGAACTCCTCATTGGCAGGCGAGATATAGTAGGGCATCGTCTCATCGACAGGCTCCGGGAGTCGAAAGTTGCGATGCAAGATAATGTTGTCGCTGTCGTCAACGAGCAGCACCGGTATGTTTCGATTCTCCTCGATAATCGAAAGGAGGAAATCGATATCGGTATTTACAAGCGTAGTGGAGTCGCTCCCCATCCCCGCCATGGCAATCTCCTTGGTGGCATTTGCCCAGATTTCCATGCGCGCGCGTTCCTGTTCCGACAAGTCATTCACGAGATTGTTGGAAACCACGAGGAAGAAAGCCGCCACAATCAGCGACACAGCGATAAAAATAATCTTCCAAAGACGCCTGCGGTCGTAGATATTGCTCATTGTTCAAGAGATTTAGATTTTATCCCAATTATCGAGAATCCAGTGTGCCACACTGTCGCAACTGTTGTCCCCGATTATCACATCGGCGATGCGCTTCACCTCGGGGAAGGCGTTGTCCATCGCCACACCGATGTCGGATGTCATGAGCATGGGGATATCGTTGCGATTGTCGCCAAACGCCACAACCTTGTCGGCGTTGAGCTGCCTTGCGAGATTGGCGATAGCCGAAGCCTTGGTTGTTCCCTTGGCGAAAATTTCGAGAAAGCCGTTGCCGATGTTGTAGATGTCGTGATAGCACACTGCCTCACACTCCACCATGCTCACAATGCGCTCGTAGGCGGCTTTGAGCCGCGGATATTCGCAAGTGGCGAATATGAGCAGCGGAGCCCCCGAAGGGTGGGCGTCGGTGAAGTGGAATTTCTTGTATGGCGACCGATTGCGCTCATTCACAAACTCCGCCTCCACCGGCGACAGCACCTCGGAATGATACACCGAGAGCGAATTGTCGGTCATTGTATAAACAAAGGGGTTGATGCCCTGGCTGCGGGCGATTTCGAGGATGGTGTCGAGCACTTCGTCGGAAATCGGGTTGAGGTTGCTATAGGAGCGGGTGAAGCCGTTCCACAGCGCGGCGCCGGTCATCACCACCATCGGAATTTTCACATTCACCTTCTCGAGAAGCGGCATCACTGTGGCGGGAGTGCGCGCAGTAGCCACCGTGAACATAATATTGTGGGTCTCGATAAGGTGGTTGAGCACCGTTGCAGTCTCCTCCGACACTTTGCAGTTGTTGTCGAGCAGAGTGCCGTCGAGGTCGCTTACGAATAGGGTTTTGTCGCTCATCTTGTTATCCTTTATCGAGAATTTTCTTCACGCAGTTTACAATCATCTCGGGTGGAATTCCCTTCATGCAATAGTAGTCGTTGCCGCGGCACGGCTTGTTGCCAAACACGGAGCATGGACGGCACGACATGTTGAGTTGGACGGCATTGTCTTCCTCTTGCCTCCACCCCATGAAACCGCAGTAGGGGTGAGTAGCGCCCCACACCGACACCACTTTAAGCCCCACGAGCGAAGCCATGTGCATATTGGCGGAATCCATCGACACCATCACATCGCAGTGGCTCAGCAGCGAGAGTTCCTTGAGCAGTCCATACCGCTTTCCGGCAAGCGAAACAGTGCCGGGGATGGAAGATTCCCACTCCTCGAGCACATTTTGCTCCTTTCCGCCACCACCGAGAAGGAAAACCTTGGTAGCATAGCGTTCGGCAATGATTTTCACCACTTCGCGCATCTGTTCCACCGGATAAATCTTGCCGCGGTGCTTGGCAAACGGCGCCACAGCCACCCACACATCTCCCTCGGACTTGGGCGGAGTGATTTCGGCGAAATTCGCCACAGGAGCCTTGCCGCCATCGAAAAGAGAGTCGAAAAGGTCGTTGCAAATCATCCCTTGGCGGTAGAACACCTCGCGATAGCGAGCTCGCGACGAGATGAGCGGGAACATGCGCTTGTTGCGGGCGCGGGTGAGAGCGCGCTTCCCGGCGCGACCCTTGTCGATATGGCTCACCTTCACACCTTTTAGCAACAAAAAGAGTGAAATGATGTAAGTGCGAAGCACCCCATGGAGGTCGATAAACGTGTCGGGTGCGAAATCGTCCATAATCTCGCGGGCGAGCCGCCTCAATCCGCCTAATCCTCGATAGGCATTGGTATCGACACCCATCACGCGCAGATTGTCGGGCGGATTGATAAATAAAGTGGATGCAAACCCCGAGGTGAGCATCATAAAATGCTTCTCGGGATAGGTGCGACACACCGAATAGACCACAGGGATGGTCATCGCCACATCGCCCAGTGCCGAGAAACGAGATATAAGTATTCTTTCCGATTTTCTATGGTCCGAGTTACTTTTTGCCATAAAGCACCGGATTGGTATCTGGGTCGTTATACATTTTCATTTGACGATACACCTTCATATATTTTCTGCCTGCGGCGATATCGTCGAGAAGTTGGGCGATAGCTGTGCTCAAATCCACCTGTTGTTCAAGGAGCACATCGAGTTTGCCGCGGCAACGGGCGATATGCTCAGCAGAAGCGTCGGTGCGAATCACCTCTTGTTGCATGTGGTAGATTTTCAGAGCGAGAATCGACAGTCGGTCGATAGCCCACGCCGGACTTTCGGTGTTGATAGTGGCATCGGCGGCAACAGCCACATCCTTGAACATATCGCGGAAATAACTGTCGATTTCCTCCACCATATCGGTGCGGTCCTGGTTGCTTTTGTCGATGCGGCGTTTAAGCGCGAGAGCCTCCACCGGGTCGATGTCGGTAGCGCGGATGATATCCTCCATGTGCCATTGCACGGCGTCAATCCAGTTTTTCTTAAAAAGGCGGGCTTCGATAGAGCCATCGGGATAAGGACACTCGACAACGGCATCGATGTTGTCGTAATTGTGGTAAAGATTTGTTGTTTCTTTGAAAATCTTATTGCAAGTATCTACAAAATTCATAAAAACAGATGTTTTTGATTAAAAAAGCGGTGTTTAAGCCTATAGATTGCAAAGATAGTGCAAACGAGAGGAAAATCAAAATAAAAACGCAGTTTTTGATTTTGTTTTCCCGAGTGCAGCGCTTTGCGCCGCTACCGATGGCGACACCCCGAAGTGGGTGCTCCTGCCCATAGCCCGGCACTTACGAAGTTGTGCCGGGTCGTTTAGTGTTTGAGGATGTGCTCTGAGATCTCGGAGCACTCCGAGCGCTCGGGATTGCTCGCTGACGCTCGCTTCCTGAGCGGTGTGTGGCAGTTGCCGATTGGCGAGTGGCTCGTGTGGTGTTGGGGATGGAAATTGGGCTTGCTTGGTGCGGCGGCGCTGTCGGCAAGGGGATTCAAGGTGCGTGTGCTCCGATGGCGGAGCGGGTGCGCTGCGTAAGCAGCGCGGGTGGTGATGTGTGGAGCGGTCGGAGCACTCGGAGCACTCGGAGGGGCTCGCTGACGCTCGCCTATGGCTTGGTGTGGGCGCTGCGTAAGCAGCGCGGGGGAGAGGCTTTGTGGTTTCAAGGGGCGTACCTTTGGCACGCATTTTCTTTATCTATTGCCGACCCTGGCACAACTTCGTAAGTGTCAGGTTATGAATAGTTTAGCCGCTTTGCGGCTACAGCCTCTTGTGGTGTTGTGTGCATCGCTGCGCACGCTTATGGCTGCCATCTGCCTGCCCGGGGAGGTCCGCCGACCTGTGCCGGGCCGCTATTTGCCTGGTGGGGCGTTGCTGTCGTGGGGCGCGGACGCTTCGCTGCGCG
>JBJEKB010000134.1:0-3455 GCA_051878395.1 Muribaculaceae bacterium | reverse complement strand
CTGTTCCGAGAGGAAGGCAGAGTTTCTCTGCAATTTCGTTATATGAATAGCCCTCGATATACATAATCATTGGCTGCTTGTATATTTCGGGAAGTTTCGACAAGACCTTGACTATCTCCTTGTGAGAGAATACCGACTCGGGAGTCTCATCGATTGCCGATGAAATATTATCCACTCTGAGCTCCGATGAATCGATTGGCATCTTGGATATCTTTCGATAGTTATTCAAAAACAGGTTTTTCATAACTGTCAAAGTCCAATTCTTGAATTTGCTCTGCTCGTCATATTTCTCCTCGCTGTCGAGTAGTTTCAATATGGTGTCTTGAGTCAAATCCATTGCGTCATCTCTATTGCGCGTCAAGTTCATTGCCGCACGTTTCAAGAATTCTTGTACTTCTAATATTTTATCACTATAACTCTTCAACTTTGCATAAATTTTCGTAGCAAAATTATATATTTAATATTTTATCGCAATATGTTTTTGGTGAAAATAAGTAAATCTGACCAACAATTACGAAAATATTTCCAATATTTAAATATTATTACGAAGTTTCTGCCGTTGAATCGATGACGTTATGACCTGGCGGTAATCTCCTCCCCTTTGTCTTTCTCGCTATCGATTTCGTCGAGGAAATAGGCTTGTGCCTTAAGAAGGTTGCGAGATTGAAGAACCATATTCTTGGTTTCATTTAAGATGTTCAGATACAAGGCGCTTGCTTTAGTGCTCATATCCTCGGTCTTAAGTCGTTTTATCTGGTTCTTGATGCTTTCGGCGATTATGCCAAATAGCGATTCCCGCATGGTCATGATTTCGTTGATGTTTGAGAAATCGTGATTCCTAAGCATCTCGTTAATCTTATTGAATATTTCGTCAACGGAATCGTTAACCACTTTGAGGTCGATTATCTGCTCCTCGTTGAGGCTTTTGTGATTGTTCTCGATATGTTCGTAGGCAGGACGAGTGCAATGGAGCAACGCCTTGGACACTTCATCAAGATAATCAACCACTTGCACATAGAAGTGGGCTGTCTCGATATTTTGCTCTTGCAGTTTCTTTAATGTCGATAATACCCCGATTTTCTTCTTGTGGGCGACAAGGTAAATTGCCTCCGATTGTTCTACTGTCTCTTTGAGCACACGACGGTTTTCGGTGAAGATTGCCACCAGCATGTGGTTGTAAATCGATGAAATTTCTTCCATTGTCTTGCACACATACTCAGTGCATGAGAATAATACATCGGTTTCTTTTGCATCAGCATTAAACATAGGCTTGTCTTCAATCTCTTTGCGTTTGCTCTTGAATATGAGATTATAACAAAGCGCATATCCGCATAAGATGGCAATTATAAGGAGCGCAATCCAGCCACCCCACATCAGCAGTGATACTATCACTACCGCAATGGTAAATCCGGCAAGTGCTGTTACAAACCAGCCCGAAATTACAACCATCACTCCGGAAATCCTATACACTGCACTGTCGCGTCCCCATGCGCGATCGGCAAGCGATGAACCCATAGCCACCATAAACACAACGTATGTGGTTGACAACGGCAATTTCAATGATGTGCCCACACAAATGAGGATTGCTGCAGCAGTGAGGTTTACAACCGCCCTGATATTGTCGTATGCGACATCTTTTCTCTCCTCTTCCGACAATGGCGTAAATGCATTGTTTATTCTGCGCTTGATTCCTTCGGGGATTATGCTATTATAAATGTTGTTGATGCCGATAGCCGCTCTAACGATTGCTCTTGATGCTCCGGTTGAGCCAAATCGTTCTTCCTCGGCATTCTGAGATGATAGATTTAATTGTGTGGCAGCCACTTTCATGGCACTTTTCGACACAAATAGAGTTATGATCATGATTAGCCCTGAAATTATGAGTATCCATAAATGCACTGGGGCTGATGATGCGAGTGCCTCCATTGTCATGTCGGTGGAGCCATGGTTGAGTGCCAACAAATATGAGTCAATTCCTGCCATGGGCACTCCGATAAAGTTTACAAGGTCGTTTCCGGCAAATGCGAGTGCCAGGGCAAATGTACCCGAAAGGATTGTAAATTTCAATATGTTGACTTTGAGTTTTTGTGCCACGAACAACAATGCTGTGATCGTAATCCACAATCCTCCCAAAATCAACCAGATATGGTCTGTTATGTATTGGTAACCGTCAGCTGTTATCAATCCCGAACTTTTCAACCCTTTGATTAAGGCAAAGTAGATAATTCCCACAACAGAGATGCCACACCACGCTGCTCCCCATTTCTTCATCGCATTGCTATAGCGGAATGTGAACAGAATGCGGGAGAAATACATTATTATTGACCCCACTGCAAATGACAGCACTACCGATATCAATATTCCGGATATCATCACGAGTGCTTTGCCGCTATTAATAAATGAGCCGATGTCGCTAATGGTTAGAGCACTATCGTTCCACACCTTGAACATCGCTACTGCTACTGCCGCTCCAAGCAATTCAAATATAAGTGAAACGGTTGTGGATGTTGGAAGTCCGAGCGTATTAAATGTGTTAAGCAGTATCACATCGCTCATCATCATGCCCACAAAGAGGAACATAACCTCATTAAATGTGAACATTTCGGGATGGAAGACGCCATTTCGTGCCACTTCCATCATCCCATTGGATGTTATTACGCCTATCAATATGCCGAGAGATGCGACAACAAGAATTGTTTTCACTCCGGCAACTTTCGAGCCAAGCGCTGAGTTGAGAAAATTTACAGCATCGTTTGAAACGCCTACAATTAGGTCAATGACCGCCAATACCACCAATATTATGATGATAACAGTAAATAATGGACTCATATTTTATGTATTAATTATTTGTGTAGCGTAAAGTCGAATTCCAATCCATCGTTATGCCGGTTCTTCACCGAGATTTCGCCTTGATGGAATAGAACTGCGTTCTTGACAATGGATAATCCAAGTCCGGTTCCTCCCATTTTCCGTGAACGTCCCACATCCACTCTGTAGAATCGTTCAAAAAGTCTTGGAAGATGTTCCTCGGCCACTCCGATACCGTTGTCCCAGAATTTAAACCGATAATGAGTGTCGGTTTCTTCAACAAGTTTTAAGAAGATGTCTCTTCCGCCAGAGTAGTTGAGTGCATTGTTCACCAAATTGCGGAATATCGCTTCAATCAATCCTTTGTTTCCTTGTATTATCAGCGATTGAGGCAAATCGAAATTGATGCGCATGCGTTTCTCGTGCTGAAGTTCTGCAACATCGGTCTTAATCTGATTTAATATCGGGATTATATCTATTTGTTTCTTTTCAATTTGGCTGCTGCCGTCGTTGAGCGAGGTTATTGTAGTGATGTCTTGAATGAGCGAAGAAAGCCGTTGTACATTGGAATAACTTCGGTTTGCAAGTTCTACTATCTCCTCTTTGTCCAATTTGTCTTTGTTCTCAATAATGGTTTCGATACACAA
>JBJEKB010000133.1:0-15444 GCA_051878395.1 Muribaculaceae bacterium | reverse complement strand
GCCGTGTAGCTACAAAGCCATCACGGCAACTGCTTGTATATCAGCATGAAAACGCAAAACCTGTCAAACTCGGGAAGATAGCACCAAAATATGGTTAAAATATGGTGAAAAAGCGGGAAATGGGACAAAATGCGGGAAAAGCGGTAAAAACCGTGGTAATTTTGCAGCAGTGATGGCGTGAAAAAGGCGGGACACCGAAGCATCCCGCCTTGTGGAAACAGACTTTTGGGGTCTGTTATTTGATAACTTTCACGGTTTCGGTAGTGCCGTCGTCGTATGTTCTAACGACCATATAGACGGCGCTCACGCCCGGAGCGGGAGCAGGCACTTCGACACCTTGAACATTGTAGTAAACCTCCTTGGTTACAGTCTTGCCGGCTGTGATGCCGTCAACACCCGAAGCCTTGTCGCAGACGAGGGTGATTGTGTTGCTGTATTCTTCGCAAGAAACTGTAACTTCGAGCTCACCGGTGTAAGGTTTGGTGAACACGGCGTCGTTGCCGGTGATTGCGAGGTCGGCGCAGTTGGAAGTCCAAACGACACCTTCTGGAGTACCAACGTGGAAGTCGTAGGTAACGCAATCGTATGAGTTACCGCCATTGAGGACAACGGCAGCGGCATTTACAACGGCAGCAGGATGCTTGTCGTAGCCAATGAGCATCGGGAATGTGTATTTGTCGCCGTTAACCCAGTTTTCTGTCGGGAGATCGAGAGCGGCAAGTTCGCCCACTGTCAATGCTTCGGCAAGCGGACTGTGGTTTGAAGTAACGAAGTCTTTGAGGTAGTAGCAGTTGGTTGCGGAGTTGCTTTCGTTCCACACTTTGCCGTTGATTTCGGGGTTCACACCGATGATAGCGCCGCAAGTGTCGGCTTCGGCGAGCACCGGACCGGCATTGTAGCAGTAGTCGAGAGTGGTCTTACCCTTGGAAGGTTGACCAACGATACCACCCACCTGGCTTGCGCCGTAAACCATACCTGCGTTGTAGCAGTTGGAGATGGCGCTTGCCGATGTACCGGCAATACCGCCGATAGCGTAGCCCGAAGGAGCAGAAGAACTCATGCTTGTACCGGGGTTGGTGCAAGTGGTCATGACATCGCCCACGTTGAAGCAGTTCTTGATTGTAGCTACACCGCTGTTGTAACCTACAACACCACCGGAGCGGTTGGTAGAAGAGGTGATATCACCGGAGTTGCCGCAGTTTTCAATCACAGCGTTGGCGCTGAGGCAAGCAACCACGCCACCGAGACCGAATCCACCATTGATGTCGCCCGAGTTGAAGCAGTTTTCAACGTGGCTGTAGGTTTGAGTGTAAGCAACGATACCGGCGCCTTGGTTACCCTTGGCGTTGATTTCGCCGGAGTTGGTACAGTTGATGAACTTAGCGTAGCGGTCGGCAGTAGCGGAGCCTTTATAATAGGTAGCGATACCGGCAGCATAAACATTGATGAACGAGATGATGTTACCTGTGTTGTAGCAGCCGTTAAATTCGGTACCGGCGGTGTATTGAGCGGCGATACCTGCAGTGTAACCGCCCGAAACAGCCTTGGTTTCTTGAGCCGACATGATGTCTCCGGTGTTGTAGCAATCGGTGAAAATCATATTGGCATAACCATTCGACTGAGTCAAGCAAACAAGACCTGCTACGAGACCGTTGGCACTGAGGTCGGCGGTGTTGTAACATTCAGTGAAGTGGTAAGGAGCTTGGTCGGCGGCGGCGTTGGCATAGCCTACGAGACCGGCAACACCCGAAACCTTAGCGTCGTTGACAACAACCTCGCCTGCGTTGTAGCAGCGGATGAAATCGCTCGGATAAGCGATACCCACGAGACCCGAAGCATAGGTGTAGGCTGTAGGAACTGTGGTGGTAGAAGAAGTAGATTCAACCTTGCCTTCGTTGGCGCAGTCGATAAACTTAGCACCGAGTTCGCAGTTGGCGGCGATACCGGCGACATTGTAGGTAGAACCGGTTACAGTGCCGAGGTTCTTGCAGTTTTCGATAACGGCACCTGTCCCGACGAGAGCGGCAAGACCGGCAACAGCATTCTTGGTTGATGTTACATTCATCTTGCTGTTGACATTAATCAAGTGGCCATAGACCTTACCTGCCACACCACCCACATTGGCGATTGTGGCTGAAAGTTCGCCCTCAAATGTGAGGTCCTTGACAGTGGCGGTCTCGCCAATGTTGCCGAGAGCACCGGTGTAGGCGGTAGCAGTGCTCATCTTGATACCCTTGACAGTGGCATTGTTGCCATCGAGAGTGCCATAGAACGATGTAACACCGTCGCCGGCGAGCATCTTGAATTCCTTGTCGGTGAAGTCGAGGTCGGCGGCAACCTTCACATATTCGCCCTCGAATGTGCGAGCACACTTGGAGATGAAATCGGCGAGCGCGTTCCATTCTTCGGGAGTGTTGATGATGTAAGGCTCAGCCTCTGTACCCTTACCGGTCAAAGGAACGGCAGGATTGCGCGAAATCTTGATTAACTTGATGAATTGCGGACATTCGCCCACGAGAGTATCTGTTACGACATCGTCAACCGAAGCGGGAGCCTTGAGAGTCTTGTTCTCGATAGTGAATGCCTTGCCTTGCAAGAGTCTCCATCCGAACGACTCGGCGAGAGTGGCGTCGGCGGTGAGGTCGGCAACAGTAACACCGGTGGGGATAGAAACGATAGCCTTGCGAGCGGCAGCGACAGTGGGTTCGTCGGCAAATTGAGCCAAAACAGGATATTCACCTGCTACAAACGACCAGAGGTCGGTGTCGAAATTGGTAATCGGAGTGCCGGAAGTGAGGAATGAAGTCTCAACCGGAATCATATTTTCGTGAGATTCGTTACCTGTGGCGGGGATAGCGATAATCTGGCTGTCGAAATATACATCGGCAACAGTGCCGGTAGTGCCGGCAACACCGCTGATTGCACCTTGTGCTGTCGGAGTGTCGCAGAACACAGTACCGTAGTTGATTGCGTTGTACATCGAGTTCAAGCCATCGCCCGAAGTAGCCTTGCTGAACGAACCGACGATACCACCAACCTTGCCCACGCCGTAAAGATTACCGGCATTGACAACGTTGCGGAAAAGACCACCATTCGAGCCGCCGGAGATACCACCTACGAGGGTTTGGTTGACTTTCGACGGGAAGTTGGCGAAGCGGATAGCCTGGATGTTACCCACGTTCATACAGTTTTCGATAGTACCGTTGCTTGAGCCTGCGATACCACCGGCATCCATGTAGCTTGTCATCACATCACCGGCGTTGAAGCAGTTGCGAATAGTGGCATTTGCGAGGTTCTGACCTACGATACCACCAACCCAGCAGCTAACGGCAGACATGCCGGCATAGTTGCGGCAGTTTTCGATAAGACCGTAGTTGTAACCTACGAGAGCACCCGAAGTTGCCCAAAACTTGAGGTCGCAGTCGGCAGCGATGTTGAGGTTTTTCAAAGAACCTTCGGTGCCAAGGCGACCGATAACGCCCTTGTAAGACTCGCAATCGCCTGTGTTGGGAGTACCGAGACCGGCGGGATCGTCCTCGGGAGTAACACTCCAAGCCACGCAGTCGAACTTCATGCGGTGGATGGTGTGTCCGTCACCGTCGATATGTCCGGCAAACTGGTTGTGAGCATCGTCGGCATCGGCACAAATACCGGTGAAGCGAGTGTCGTATTCGAGGTCGATGTCGTTGGTAATCTTGAAGTAGGTCTCGGGGAAGTATTGCTTGGCGTTGTTTGTGATGTTACACAAAGCAATCATGTCTTCTTTGTTCTTCAACAAGAACGGAGCATCTACAGTGCCTGCGCCCTCGAATGGGATAGGACTGATTTTGAGCTCGTAGTAGCGGCTGCCGCTGCGAGAGTAGATGTAAAGAGTATCGGTACCGAATTCTTCGCCGAGCACCAATTTGCCATCTTCGATAGAAGAGTAGTAACCCTTATTTGATATTTTGTCGTTGGCGAGGAAGCCGAAAAAGACATCGGAGAAGCCATTTACGGAGCCATTGGCGAGCACCTTGGAAGCGGAAGAGTATTCGCTCAAGATGATAGCGGCAGCCGAGAGACGAGAGGCTTCGATGTCACCGAAGCTCTTGAGGCGAGGATAGTAACCCTCGGTGAAAGTCCAGGCATCGGCAGAGAATCCCTTAGGACCTGCGGCAGATGTGAGTTCGGCAGTGTTGGAGCGATATTGCACCGATGTGTGGTCGCACATCTGGGCGTCGAAATACACGTTTTCGACCACCGGAGAGGCATTTGCTGCGAGAGAACCGAGAGTTTCTCGCACTTCGGTTTCTTTGTCATACATGTAACATTCGCCTGTTACAACACCTGCGGTGTAGCAGTTGCTAATCTGTGACTGCACGGGGTTGCCTTCGGCATCGTTGTAGTAGCCCACACAACCGGTGAGGCCACCTACAGTGCGAGAAGAAACGCAGTGAGGACGACCGGTGTTGTAGCAGTTGGTCATGGTACCCATGAGGTAGCCGACAACGCCACCGATAGCACACTTGGTGTCGTAGCCAAAGATATAGCCTGTGTTGAAGCAGTTCTCGATAGAGCCTTTATACACGGTACCGGCAACACCACCTGCGTTTTGGTTGGCTGCCTTGTCGGCATGTACGGTAGAGGTGCTGTAGCAATTGCTTACCGAGGAGATGTAGGCATTACCTACTACACCACCTGTGGGGCATTGGTCGGTTTGACCGCCTGCGGTGATGGAGCAGTTGATGGAATAAGAGTCGTAGATTGAACCGTTGGCAACTTCACCGGCAACACCACCGCAATAGCCATACTGGCAGATGACATTGGTGAGTTGGGCGGAGCAGTTGACCACTTTTGCGGCAGTACCCACGATACCACCGGCGCAGAGGCCCATATTGCTTACGGTACCTTTATAGACGTGGCAGTTTTCGATGAGACCGAGCGAACGAGCGGCAACGGCACCTGCGAAGTAGCCTTCGCTCACCACATTCGGGTTCTCGATGGTGAGGTTCTTAACCACAGCCACGGTGTCGAGGTTGCCAAACAAGCCGGCATAACCGGCAGCGCCTGTGTCGATGTCGAGACCGGTGAGTGTCTTGCCGTTTCCATCGAAGATACCGGCGAAATTGATGTAGCGGCTACCGATTGGGTCGAAACGGAAACCGGTCATATCGATATCGTTCTCGAGGCGGAAATATTTACCGATAAACTCGCGGGCATATTTGATAGTGCCGTTTTCGTTGGAATAAGAGAAATCGGTGGTGCTGTTCACCTTGTCGCCGAGGAGGATGAGGTCATCGAGAGTCTTGATGAGATAAGGACTTGCCTCGGTGCCCTCGCCTTCGAAATCGGTAACCGAGAGAACGGGGTATTCGATATCGAAAGTGGTGTTGATTTGGGTATTGGTGAGCACACCGGCATAGTATTTGCCGTTACCCGAGAAGAGCGACCAGTCTTTCCAAGCGAGAGTTCTGGGATTGGTCGATTCGGGGATGTTGATGTTTGTAGCATAACCGGCGAGCGAGGCTGTTCCGTCTTCATTCTCTGTGTAAGTGATGGAACGAGTGTACCAGTTGCTGTTAGTGGGGTCGAGACGAGCGACTTGCGATTCGATAACAGCGGTTTTGTCGCGCTTGAGGAGCACTTCCACTGTAGTGCCGTAGTTCATGAGGTTGGTGATAGCAACCACATTCTTCGACACTTGCTTGGCGATGATGCCGTAGGTTTGCGGCTCGGCGCCGTAGCGTGTAACGGTGATTGTGCCATTGGATTTTTCGAAAGCGGTGTTGTAGAAAGCACCGAAGAAAGCATCCTTGTTGGCACCCGACATTACGAATACGCCCCACCAGGAGTCGATTTGGAGAGTACCATCGTCGTTGATTCTACCGGTGATGACTGCTTCGCGGTCGGGCGCGCCGGTGCTGGTGCACACAGCGAGGTCGAAATCGCCATAGGTGGTGCTTGTTCCGATTTTCTGGTTGGGAATCGAAATGATACCGGTAACAACATCGACATCGGCATTAACCACGATTCCGAGGTCCCAGAAGTTGGTGATAGTAATGGCAGAGGAATTACCTTCCACAGGGGCAATATCTACCGACTTGCCACCGTCTCCGACAGTAGTCGTGAGCGAGGAGTAACTCATGATGTAATTGCCGGCGAGGTCGGCGGTAGAAGCCACAGCCTTGGTTTTGGCTTTCTTGACTTCACGAGCCGGCGCTTTTGCCGGGGTTACATCGATTACATTGGCAACAGGAACGATTGCCGATTCGCTCATAGGAGCGACATCAACCGATTGGCGAGAGAGCGCGCCCTGCCCTTCGAGTTCCTGAAGCGACACATAGTCGGCGGCACTGATGCCACACGGTGCCAGCACTGCAAGCAATGCCGCACACAAACCTAATGTAAGTCTTTTCATTTCTTAAAAGAAAGGAGGTAAGTATTAGAATATGAAAAGTCCCAAACTTTGTTATTTAAGCACCTCCAATTTACTTAAAAACGTCGTTTGGGACTTTGTGATTATTATCTTAAGACTTTGACTGTGTTGACCCCGTCGCTAATGACGTACAATCCGGGGATTGGGACACACAAGCGGACGACACCGTCGATAGCCTGAGCCTTGGCGACAGCAGCGCCGCTCACCGAGTAGGCTGTAACCTCAGCCATCGACTCAACACCCGTGAGCACGATGTAATCGCCCTCGCGATAGGACTTCACTTCGGTTGTGTCGCCGAAATTGGCTTCGACAGCCGAATTTTCGCCATAGATGAACTGAATGTCGTCGAAATTGGTGGCATTGAGCGAGTTGCCCGAATACAATTCGATGCGGAACATCGCAGGCTTGTCGAGATTGGTGTTGAAAAGGATTTGAGCCGTCGTGTTTCCGGCAACCTGCTCAAGGTCTTCGCCGTTGGCGTTGAGGGCGGCGGTCCAGGTATCGCCATCGTCGAGCGAGTAGTACAATTTGATGACTGCGCGCGATGATGTTTGGTTATACACGCTGAAGCGCACATTCGACACATTGCCGGTGAATTTTGAAGTGGTAGCGGTGCCGCGTTTCAAGAGGGCGAGCATACGCTTTCCGTTGCCGGCTTCGGTAGTAGTCTCAACGATAGAGCCTTTGACAATCGACCAAGTGCACGCATTGCCTTTGACATTTTCGTAGGTGCCGTTGGATGTGTTGACATTCATATTCTCAAAGTCCTCGACATCCTTGGGAGTGGTGTCGATGTTGGCATTGAACTTAATCACGCCATCCACATCGGCGATATCGGATAAGAAGATTTCGTTCTCGAGACCGCTCCAAGTTTTGAGGTTAGGAGTGGTGTAGTTGTCGATAGTGGTGATTCCGGCACTTCCGGGGAACGGGTCGCCATCACTGTCGATATACTGTCCGTAGTATTTCTTCACCGAAGCGCGGAGAAGCTCGTAATAGTTGTGAGCCGGGTTGCAGTTAACGGTGTTGTTTCTCCAAGGAGTGGTGCTTGTGGAATCCACGCGGAAGATGAGCATACCCTCGCCGGGGAGAGGAGCATTCCACTTAGTCTTGCGACGGTTTTCGAGAAGGAAGTACTCTTTTGCGTTGGGAGTGTTGAGGCGATAGCCGGTGTTGGTAGCGTCGATAGATTCAAGAGAATATTCACCCTCTTTATCAATAACAGTAGGCACAGCAAATCCCGACTGATAGCGTTGGAATAGAGAGTAGCCTACCGGGGTACGGGCATAGTTGAAGTAACTGCCACCCGACATAACCGACCAACCGTTAGGGGTAAGGCTCTGACCGCCGCTACCATCGTAGTCGGTGTCGTATTCGTCCATAAGACCAAGACAGTGGCTGAACTCATGGCAGATTGTGCCGATACCATCAATGAGTTTATTATCTGGCGCGCCATAAAGCTCGGTAGAGCAGGCATAACGGCTGGTATATACGCCATCGAATTTTTTAGAGTAAGAAGAAGCATGAGGCCATACGAGACGCTCATCGTTTCCGGCAAAGTTGGCGCCGGGACCGGCGAAGATAAAGTAAATCATATCCACATATCCGTCATTGTCGCAGTCGTATTTGCTGAAATCAACGTTAAAGTTGTTATAGGCAGCGTTTAAGGCGGCAAGTACTATCGGCCTCACATAGGATACGGCTTGCGGGTCGTACATCGAATAGTCAACTTTTACAGGACCTACAACATCAAACTGAGGGTCGAACTGACCGAAGGAGTTGTCGTAGAAATAGTCGCGCACGCTACCTGTGTATTCGATTTTTGAGGGAATAACGCCGGTGTCCATGAAACCGGTGTAATTCTTGGCATTAATCATGTCGTTTATGATTGTAGTATAGTCGGAACGCGAGAAAGGACAGTCGTTATACTCCACGAGGATTACCAAGCCACGGAAGTTGTTGTAGTCGTAGTTTTTAGTGGTAGCCTTGAGTTGAGCGCCTTGCTGCATCGAGCGAGACACGGCACGCATCTCGGAGGCTTCTGCCTTGATAGCCGGAACAAGGTTCTTGGGAGTGGAAGCGAGGAACGCCACTTGGGCGGCATCACGGTTCTCGGCATCGCAAGCCACCACATCGGTAGGCACGAGAGCGCCATCCTCGAGGGCTGCATAGACGTAGAAGCCTTTATCGTTTTTCACTATTGAATAGCCATCGGTAGTGGATTTCCAATGGTTGTATTCATCACCATTTTGACGCACCATGAGGGTGGAGCCGTCGGGTTGAGTTACAAGCATGGGCTGTGGAGCCGCAGGAACCGCAAAAGATGACGCGTAGCAGAAAGAGCCGAGTGCGAGCATCGCAATGCGCTTGAATGATTCTTTAGTCATATTTTCAAGTTTAATAGTTTACATATTACCTTGCAAATATAACCGATAATATCGGAAAAACATAAAAATTAACTATAAAAAAACAAAACAGCAAGAATTTATATAACAATATATCACAAATCCGGCATAAAATGAGAGTTTCACATAATAAAGCATTTCCTCCCGACATTTCCAAAAATTGCCAATATTGGCAATTTTTAGGAATGGATATTTGGCTGATAAAAAAATACTTAATATCTTTGCATTACCAAAAAGTGCCAATATTGGCAAAAATTGGAAATGGTTTGATGGAAATAAAAAGAGATAGGTATCTTAAGCAACTGATTGATAGCCGACAGAACGGCTTTATCAAAGTAGTAACAGGAATCCGTAGATGTGGCAAGTCATATCTACTGAATGTTTTGTTCTATCATTATCTATTGGATAATGGTGTTGATGAAGACCACATTATTCGCATCGATCTCGAAGACCGCTTGAACAAGGAACTGAGAAATCCGGATACAATGCTCCACTATGTTCATGATAGAATCAAGGATAATGACCTTTATTACATTATCATTGATGAGGTGCAACTCATGGATGAATTTGTCGATGTGTTGAATAGTTTCCGTCATATTGATAATGCCGACACATACGTAACCGGCAGTAACTCTCACTTCCTGTCATCCGATATTCCTACAGAGTTCCGAGGTCGAGGCGAGACGATACATGTGAATCCACTCTCTTTTGCCGAGTTCTATTCTGCAATAGGTGGCGACAAACAGGACGCCTGGAGAGAATACTACACTTATGGCGGGTTGCCACTTGTCCGGTCATTTGAAACGGAACAGAAGAAGATTGGCTATTTGAAGGACCTGTTTGAAACGGTATATTTAGCCGACATTATTGAGAGGCACAGAGTACAAAACGAGAATGAAATGCGTGAACTGGTGCTCGTCATGGCATCTTCCATAGGCTCACCATGCAATCCGACAAAACTTTCAAACACCTTCAAAAGTGTAAAGAATGTAAATCTCTCAAACAAGACTATTGGAATTTATCTAAACTATTTGACGGAATCGTTCCTGCTAAACAAAGCTATACGTTATGATATAAAAGGAAAGAAATACATCAATACGCTTACCAAATATTATTTCTCGGACATCGGCTTGAGAAATGCCATTCTGGATATGCGCCAACAGGAAGAGACGCACATCATGGAGAATATAATATACAACGAACTTATAACACGAGGCTATAGCGTGGATGTAGGAATGGTGGAGATAAAGAAGCAAGACAAAGATGGCAAGTGGGTTCGTACCCAACTTGAAGTGGACTTCATCGCCGGTCTCGGCAGTAAAAAATACTACATCCAGTCGGCATTGTCAATTCCTGACAGAGAGAAAGAAATCCAGGAGTCTCGTTCGCTGACAAACATTTATGATTCTTTCAAGAAGATTATCATTGTGAAGGACCACATCATGCCACGTCGCAATGAAGATGGCATACTTACAATCGGTCTCTTCGATTTCCTTCTCAAAGAGGAAAGCTTGGATTTATGATAAGAACCATCCGGCAGCTCAATAGATAAGTTGAAAAACGCCTTACAACATTCCCAAAAATTGCCAATATTGGCAATTTTTGGGAATGGGTTCCGGAATTTATCGGTTGTGTGGGGGTTAACTGCACATTTGGAAGAGGAAGCTAAAGACGGCTACCCAGAAGATAATTGTAAATAAATTCGAGAGGCAACCATCGCTGTCGCTGCTGCTTTGCTGCTGGCGCGGGGGTTGTGGCTGCGGCGGTCTCTGTTGAGCATTGGCGAGTATCGGCACATGGGCACTATAGATGACAGTGCTGCCATAATAGAAGTCAATCCGGATTTGATCGCCCAAAGTATATATCCCCGGGTTAACACTAACCCCGATACACTCCTTCCAGCCGACATTGGCGCCGGTTGAGTTAAGTGTCGTTCCTACAATTGTATCAACCCGTAGTTGCCTGCCCATGGAATCGTAGATTTTATATGTAACCTCGTAAGAACCATTGGCATCTAAATCATTGATGCGATATCTTATCGTGGGGTAGAAAGATATGGCTGTTCGCTCAAGATAAGTGTCGAAATTGGAGAGATTGGAGCCGTAGGTGTTGGTGCAGCGGAAGCGCACTTCTTCGATTTCGATAGGAGATTGAGCACGATAGGTAGAGCGCCGACGCTGCTGAGAGTTGGGATTTGCCTTGACGACGACATCGAAACTCCGGATTAGAGTGCCTAAATAATAAATCGCCACCACAGCCCGTCCTCCGGGAGTGAAAGTGCCGAACGAAATGTTGATAGGGCTCAACTCAAGCCACCCCGAAATGCCGCGTGTCGGGTCGATAGTTCCGCCCACCGGCGCCGCACTACGCACAAGCTTGCCGGCGGTGTCGTAGATGGCATAAGTGATTGCCGCCCCGGATTGGAGGGCATTGGCGGAGATGTTGTAGCGTATTGTCGGATACACCATGCCGGCACCCGAGACGATATAATTGTCGAAATTGGAGAGATTGGAGCTATGGGAATCGGTGCATCGGAAACGCACTTCGTGGACCACCACATCCGATGGTGTAGCGCCGCCAAATTGCCCGGAGCCGGACGATGGCGCCGAGCGACGCTGCGCCGAGGAATTTGTCGAAGCCCCGGGAGGCTCGACAGGGCGGAAAGAGGCACCACCGGAGAGCGCATCCTGGAACTCGTAGAACGAATCCTTGTCTTTGAGGGCAGCTGAGGCAATGAGGCAGAGGTCTTTGCTGCTCTCGATGAGAGGTTTGTTATTGATATGGAATTTATGCGACTGTTTGAGAATGTTTATCTTCGATTTGTAAGCCGAAACCATATTCCCGGAGTATTGCGACTTCCAAAAATCTTTAAGCGCAACAAAAGCATCGGTCTCGTCACTCGACATGTCGGAAACTTGCGATTCCAAGAACACCACCGCCTTTTTCCACTTTACCACATATTGCTTTAGAACAATTTTATCCATATCAAATTAAAACAATTATTCAGATGTTCAGTTAATGGTAACAAACACTGCTACAAATTTATAAAATTCTACACATATTATACAAAAAAACGATGGAAATTTGGAAGATTTACACAATTTCAAATAAAACGATAGCGATAATGCAATTTATAATTGGAATTATTACTATTTTTGTAGCAGATAATTCCAATTTATAACTAAATTTTATATTGTATGAAGAAACTATTTACATTAGTACTGTCGTTACTTGCTGTGAGTGCGATGAATGCAGCCGACGTAATCTACAAGGCTGACCTCGACACGGAAGCGGGTTTCAAGCAATGGACAGTTGTTGACAACAACAATGACGAGAAAACTTGGGTCTTCTCCCCCGACAACGACGAGGGCTCTCGTGTGTATTACTCTTATCACAGTTCCAACAAAGCAGATGACTGGTTGATTTCACCTGAGATTATACCTCCCGAGGGTATGAAATGCGTGATTCGCTACACGCTGAAGGGTAGCTACTACAAGGAAGCTGCCGAAGTGCGCGTTTGCAATGGAAATGAAACAGATGTATTAAAATTCACCGAAGTGTTGAACACACACAACGACCTCGATGATTCCGATCATACTTTTGTAGGCATTCTTGAATCTGCCCCGACGTCTTTTCGTGTGGCTATTCGCGCCACTTCCGAGCCCGACCGTTGGCGTCTCTATCTGAAATCGTTCTCGGTGGAAGTAACCGATGATTTGTGCGACCTCACAGTAACCGATATACTCTCCCCCACAACCGGCGAGAACCTGGGTCAGGAACCTGTGCGCGTCATCATTAAAAATGAAGGTTTAACGATGGCCCCCGAATTTGATGCCACGCTCATCGTGAATGGCGAAACCATTGCCACCGAGCATATAGTGTATGGACTGTTGCCCGACAATACTCTCGACTTCACTTTCAATGCGAAAGCCGACCTTTCCAAGCCACGCGAACTCTACGATGTTACAGTGGCTGTGAATTATGCCGGCGACATCAACCCTGGCAACAACTCCCGCACCGTGCAAGTGCGCCACAAAGCGGCTGCCACCGTGCCCTATTTCACAGGATTTGAGCCGGGGGAATACTTGGATGAGTGCAAGTCGTTCAACCTCAATGAAGACTCGGGCGACTGGGAAATCGGCGTAGGCTCGGTATGGTTCTCGATGGCTCGCACCGGTCTCGGATATTTGGGCTACAACTACGACAAGAACAACAATGCCGACGACTGGTTTATCCTTGAGCCTATCAAGGTGGAAGCAGGCTACTATGCGCTCAAATTCTGGTACTCGGGCGACGACAACCACCCGGAAAAATTCTCGGTACACTATGGCAATACCGGCACACCCGAAGCTATGACCAACAAAATTGTGGAATATGCTCCATTTGCCAAAGGCGCTTATCAAGAATCTATCAATATCCTTCACTTCGACGAAGCACAAACCATCTACATCGGTTTCTACGCCTTCTCCGACAAGGATGAAAACTGGATTACTATCGACGATTTGAGCCTCGAGCGCATCGAAGCCACCGACATCGACGTGGCTGCCATTG
The DNA here is from genome assembly GCA_051878395.1 of Muribaculaceae bacterium. Classification (GTDB taxonomy): domain Bacteria; phylum Bacteroidota; class Bacteroidia; order Bacteroidales; family Muribaculaceae; genus W0P31-042. The sequence goes on along the minus strand of JBJEKB010000133.1, from coordinate 2,073 downwards.
CGGTTCTCAACCCCACCGAATACCTCCCCGTGAAAGCGCCTCAAGACATCACTTTCACTGCTAAGAACCTCGGTATCACCGCACAAGAAGCCACAGTAAGCTTCAAAGTGGATGACACCGTTGTGAACACCTCGACTGTGAACTTCGCCGCTCAAGAGGAGAAGAACCTCAATTACGCCGGCGCCCTTGCCGGACTTGAACCGGGCGAGCACACCGTGGAAGTGGCAGTAACTTGCGAAGGCGATATCAACCCCGAAAACAACACAATCAGCCATAAGTTCATCTTCATTGGCACCCCCGACATTATCTACGACTTTGAAGATGGCAAAGTTCCCGCCGACTTCACCTACGAAGTGAACGACGAAGGCACACTCAATGCTTCGGCAGTAGAAGAATTTGGCGAAAACGGCTGGGGCATCGTTTCTATCGGCGAACACCCCTACTACGGCACCAAAATGCTTGCCGGCTCCTCTTGGATAGATGGCGTGGATGAGATGAATCGCTCTTGCCTCTTGCCAAAAGTGAAGGTAAATTCCGATGCCGCTTACTTCGTGTGGAACGCAGGCTCTATCAGCCCCTACTTCTACGAATCCTATCAAGTGCGCGTGCGCTACATCGACCCGATTTGGGGTGATGACTACAGCAAACTCGCCGAAATCACCCTCGAAGGTACCGATCGTCAATATCGCGGCGTGAACCTCGGCAAGTGGAAAGACCAAGAAGTGCAAGTGGAAATCCGCATGACTTCCAAGCCGGGCGACGCTCTCACACTCGACAACTTGCAATTCGTGGGCTGCTCGTTGCTCAATCCTTCGGGCGTAGAAGAATCGCATGTGGGCAACGGCTTGAAGATTGCCGTGACAAACAACTGTGTAACCGTTGACGACAACGCCACCATCACCGTAACCGACATGAGCGGACGCATCGTGGCTTCGGGCATCGGCTCGACACTCAACATCAGCGGTCTCTCGGCAGGTGTTTATGTAGTGAACGCTCGCACCGCCACCGGCGCAGCCACCACCAAATTTGTGAAATAACCCCCGATAATCCACCAATAAAAAAGGTCGCCATTAGGCGGCCTTTTTTATTATATTGCTGTAGGATAATTCATTTTCTAACGCTCGTTGATTGAGTATTATGTGTTCGTGACACCGTGGTTGTGTATTCGTTCACGTTCATGTGCGGGCGCAAAATATTGAGGGCACTGAAAAAGTACCCTTTTTGGGCATTTTTGACCGATTTTAGCGATTTTTTTGTTGATTTTCGGCCGTTTTGATTGGATTTTCGGCCGTTTTGATTGGATTTTCGGCCGTTTTGATTGGATTTTCGTCGGTTTGAAAGTATTGTGGGCACTTTTTCAGTGGCCTCAAAATATTGCGCCCCTACCTGATGGGGCTTGAAATTGAAAAAAACAGCCTCGAACGCCGAATAATCGGCGCTCGAGGCATACTATCTTGCCGCCATCAACTTTTAGCGGACAGTAATAATTGAGATTGAGTGAGTTATCGGCGGCGGGCTGCGGCACGCTCATCGTCGGCACTTGTAGCTGACGACTGGGCAGGCTGAGCGGATTGCGCAGGTCGAGAGGCGCCACTTGTCGATGCTCCCGATGAGGAAGACCTCGTCGAAGTGGTTGATGATACAGGCGCTGCCGGGGCGGATGCCGGGGCTGCAGTCGATGTCGAAGTCGAACTTGTCGAACGACTCGTTTTCCTGCCTGTGCCGGTGTAATTTACCTTCACCTTTTTGTTATACATAGACAAAGAGCGGATAGACCCTTTTGCAGGTGCTTCTTCGTCGTAGGTGCTAACGTAATTTTCGCCATAATAGACAATAGTACGGCTTTTTCCGGTGTAGATATTATGAATCATAAAGACGAAATTGTCTTTCAAGTCTTTATAGGATGATTCCACAGTATTGGCAAATACGACACGCCAACTACCATCGGCAAAATCGTTCGCCTTAAGATAAGAGAGCAGTTTTGCACGCAACTTGGGCTTATCGTAAGAGAAGTCGGCAGAATCCAACTCGCTGAAAGCCGAAGCCAAAGTGTTGTAGTCCTCGAGCGGAACC